>JAEYYS010000114.1 GCA_023428335.1 Verrucomicrobiota bacterium
ACAACAAAGGCGCTGCATACACCGCGTGGGTTCAGCCCACTCACGACTCCACCTCCTTCTCCAGCCGTGTATCAGCTTGGGCGTTGATCCGACCTGCCGGGCTCGATGAAGTCCCGAAGTGTCCTTCGGCGTTTCAGGAAATCTCCCGCCCCGCTCTGGGGTGGTGGCTACGCGCTGGACTCAGGGCGAGCAGGCTGCGCCATGCCCGTGGTCGGGGAGGCACGCAAAGTACTCCAGGGCTTTAGCCCGCGAACGGTTGGCCGCGTCGGGACGGGCTGAAGCCCGGGAGTACTCTGACCCCCTTTCTGCGGTGCCATTCTGAGGAGTGGGCCTCCCCAATCCCGCGTTCGGGCGAACGCGCTTACGGGCTGAAGAGCGGGTCATTGCCCCGCACTACAGAGGGCGCCTCAGCCGAAGTCTTCGAGATACTGGCGGACGATTTCGGCGAGTGGGGGTGGTGAGGGCAGGCCGAGGGCGGCGGCGCGGGCGCCGTTGACGGCTTGGGGCCAGTTGTCGACGATGCCCTGGATGCGGGGATCGAAGGCGTCGGTGATCGGGCCGAGGGTGAGGCCGCGTTCGGCGGCGACTTCCTGCAGGACGGTCTCGGCGAGGGCGGGGGTGACGGTGTGGGCGGGCAGGACGAAGGCGCGGTCGCTGCCGAGCCGCTCGGCGGGCAGTTCGTGCAGGGCGATGAAGGATTCCACCACCGTGCGGTAACCGGTCATGGGGTGGCGCTGGTCGCGGCGGATGGGCAGGTGGCAGGCTTCGCCGCGCAGGGGTTCGCGGAACATGCCGCTGGCCCAGGAGGAGGCGGCGGCGTTGGGCTGGCCGGGGCGGATGATGACGGTGGGCAGGCGCACGCTGCGGCCGTCGAAGTGGCCCTTGCGGCTGTGGTCGTTGACGAGGAGTTCGCAGATGGCCTTGGTCATGCCGTAGGTGGTCTGCGGGGTGTGCTTGGTGCGGTCGTCGTTGAGGTCCTGCATGCCTTCGCCGCCGAAGCAGGCGATGCTGCTGGCGAAGACGACGCGCGGCCGGCCGGCGGCGGCGCGGGCGGCTTCGAAGACGTGGCGGCCGCCGTCGAGGTTGACGCGCAGGGCGTCGTCGAAGCGTTCTTCGCACTCGCCGCTGACCATGGAGGCGAGGTGGAAGATGGCGGTGTCGGCGCGGTCGCCAACGGCGGTGAAGACGGTGTCGCGGTCGGCGATGTCACCGACGACCTCGTGCACGCGCGGGTCGTCGAAGTGGCGGTGGAAGCCGGCATCGAGCAGGGTGAGGCGTTCGATGGGTTCGGGGCCGCCGGAGGGGCCGGTGAGCTGGCCGAGGTGGAGCAGGCGCTGGCAGAGGCGGGAGCCGAGGAAGCCGCCGCCGCCGGTGATGAGGACGTTCATGCCGCGGTTATAGAGTCGCCGGGCGCGGTGGCAAGGCGGAAGTGCGGGTGGCCGGGCCGGTCAGGCCTCGCGCAGCAGGATGGCGTCGACGTTGACGCCCTCGTAAAGGGCGTCGCTGAGGATGACCAGGGGTTCGCCCGGCTTGACGTGGCCCTCGCGCATGAGCAGGGCGACGGCGTCGCGGATGGAGCCCTCGGGATCGCCCTCGGTGAAGGGCAGGACGAAGGGCTGGACGCCGCGGGCGCTGACGAGGGTGCGGCTGACGTGGCGGTGCGGGGTGAAGGCGAAGATGGGGGCGGACTCGGGGCGCTGGTGGGCGAGCAGGTGGGCCATGACGCCGCGCAGGGTGAAGACGAGCAGGCGGCTGCCGGGGATGCTGTTGGCGAGCAGGATGGCGGCCTTGACGGTCTTGTGCTTGTTGGTCTTCAGCGGGGCGTCGGAGGCGAAGCGGCCGGAGGGATATTTTTTCTCGATGCGGCGGATGACGGTGTCGAGCACCTCGACGCACTTGGCGGGGTAGCGGCCGACGCTGGTTTCGCCGCTGAGCATGACGCAGTCGACCTGCTCGATGACGGCGTTGAAGATGTCGGTGACCTCGGCGCGGGTGGGCACCGGGTTTTCGATCATGCTTTCGAGCATCTGGGTGGCGACGATGACCTTGCGGCCGTGGTAGGAGCAGCGCTCGACGATGTGGCGCTGGATGATGGGCAGTTCCTCGATGGGGCACTCGCTGCCGAGGTCGCCGCGGGCGACCATGATGCCGGCGCTGGCCTCGACGAGGGTATCGATGTTTTCCAGGGCCTGCTGGTTTTCGATCTTGGCGATGACGCGGGCCTTGCTGCCCTTTTGATCGAGCAGGAGCTGGAGGTGCTGGAGGTGGCCGGGCTCGCGGGCGAAGCTGAGGGCGAAGTAGTCGGCGCCGAGTTCGATGCCGAGGTCGAGGTCGGCGTAGTCCTTCTGGGTGAGCGGCGGCAGGCGCACGGGGATGCCGGGCAGGTTGATGTGGCGGCGGGATTTCATTTCGCCGCGGGTGAGGACGGTGCCGAGCACGCGCTTGGGCCCGGTCTCGGTGGCGCGGATCTGGATCATGCCGCCGTCGACCATGATGATGTCGCCGGGGCGCAGGTCCTTGCCGAGTTCGGGGTAGTTGACGGTGACGGAGAGCGGCAGGCTGGCGGTGACCTCGGGCCGGCAGCGGAATTCGACGGCGTCGCCGGGCTGCAGTTGCCAGGGCTGCTCGAGGTCGCCGGTGCGGATGCTCGGGCCGGTGAGGTCCATGAGGATGGCGATTTCCTTGGAGCCGGCGGCGGCGGCCTCGCGGATGCGGCCGTGCACGGTGCGCACCCAGTCGTGCGAGGCATGGCTCATGTTGAGGCGGAAGATGTCGGCGCCCTTGGCGATGAGTTCGGCGATGGCTTCGGCGGATTCGGTGGCGGGTCCGAGGGTGCAGAGGATCTTGGTTTTGCGCATCGCAGGCATGGTGGGGACGGCGGCGGGGGATTCAAGCGCCAATGGCGGAATCAGCAGGCGGCGTGCCGGTGGCGGTATTTTGCGCCCATTGATGCTGTGCCATTGCATTAACCCCTGGCTGAGCTATAGCGAAAATTCTCATGCTGCGCTTCCTTGGCAGACACGCACTTTCCTCGGTCCACGGCCTGGGCGGTTTTGCCCTGTTCGTGGCGCGCGCCTTTGCCGCCGTCCCGGGGGCGCGCAAGTTGTTCCATCGCCTGATGCGCGCCGGCCATGAGCAGGGCGTGCGCTGCCTGCCGGTCATCCTCATTGTCGGTCTCTTCACCGGCCTGGTGCTCGGCCTGCAGGGTTATCATGTGCTCAACCGCTTCGGCTCAGAGGGCCTGCTCGGCACGCTGGTGTCGCTGACCCTGGTGCGCGAACTCGGGCCGGTGCTGGCGGCGCTCATGCTGGTCGGCCAGGCCGGCTCGGCGCTGGCGGCGGAACTCGGCATCCAGCGCAACAGCGAGCAGATCGCCGCGCTCGACACGATGGGCGTCAACAGCCACGCCTATTTGGTGTCGCCGCGCCTGCTCGCCGCGCTGTTCGCCTTTCCGATGCAGACGGCGCTGTTTGTCTGCGTCGGTCTTTTTGGTGGTGCCCTCTCCGGCTCCCTGCTGCTCGGCCTGTCGCCCGGCGTGTACTGGTCGGCCGTCGAGCGTGCGCTGGAGCCGCGCGACATGGCGGAGTGCTTCACCAAGGCGGGCGTGTTTGGCCTGCTGACGATTTCCCTGTGCGCCTACCACGGCTTTCACACCCACCGCCTGCGCGGGGTCACCGGCGCGCGCGCGGTCAGCACCGCCACCACGCGCGCCGTGGTGCAGTCGAGCATCCTCGTGCTCTGCGCCGACTACGTCATCACCTCCTTCTTCGTCTGACCATGCCCGACCTCCTGCTGCGTGCCGAAGGCGTCCACAAGCGCTTTGGCGATCTCGTGGTCCTGGCCGGCGCCGACCTCGAGGTGACGCGCGGCAGCATCGTCACCGTGCTCGGCCGCAGCGGCACCGGCAAGTCGGTCTTCCTCAAGTGCCTGGCCGGCGTGCTGGCGCCCGAGGCCGGCCGCGTCTGTTTTGACGGTCAGACGCTCGATGCCGCGACCCGCGCCAGCTTCCGCCGCCGCTGCGGCTACCTGTTTCAAAGCAACGCCCTGTTCGACTCGCTGACCGCCCTGGAAAACGTCGCCCTGCCGCTCGAGCAGTCCACCGACCTGCCGGATCGCGAGGTGCGCGAGCGCGCCCTGGAGGCGCTGCAGCAGCTCGGGCTGGAGGCGCATCGCGACCGCCACCCCGGCGAGCTTTCCGGCGGCATGCAGAAGCGCCTGGCCCTGGCGCGCGCCATTGTCAGCCGGCCGGAGCTGGTGCTGTTTGACGAGCCCACCGCCGGGCTCGATCCGCTGCGCCGGAATGACGTCTTCACCATGATCGCCAAGTACCAGCGCCAGTTCGGCTTCACCGCGGTGATCGTCACCCATGACGTCGCCGAGGCCCTGGTGGTGAGCGACCGCGTGGCCCTGCTTGACAATGGGCGCATGCGGTTTGAGGGAACGCCCGGTGATTTTTCCGCCTCTGCCGACCCGGTCGTGCGGGGCTTTCGCGACAGCGCCGCCGCCCTCGGCGACACCGTCTCGGCCCTGCGCCGCGGCGAGCCAGCCCCTTCCGAAGACCCATGAAACTGCCTCAACTGGAACTTTTCGTCGGCACCTTCGTGCTTGCCGGCCTGGTCGCCGTCGCCTGGCTGACGGTGAAGCTGGGGGGACGCAACTTTGTCGGGGGCGACACCTATGCGATCGAAGCCCGTTTTGACAACGCCGGCGGCCTCAATGCCGGTGCCAATGTCGTGGTTGCCGGTGTGCCGGTCGGCCGCGTCGAGGCGATCCGCGTCGATGAGACCGACTTCAGTGCCATCGCCACCTTGCGCGTGCTCGCCGGCCTGAAACTGCCTTCCGATTCCATGGCCTCGATCAAGACCTCCGGCCTGATCGGCGACAAGTTTGTGGCGCTTTCCCCCGGGGCTGAGGAGGCCTTTCTTGAGCCCGGCGCCCGCATCACGCTGACCGAATCCTCGGTTGATCTTGAGTCGCTCATCGGGAAAATGGCCTTTGGCAGTCTCGACAAAGAACCCGCTCCATGACCTCCCGTCGCTCCCTCCTCCTGTTGGCCGCCGCCTTTGGCCTGACCGCACCCGCCGGTGCCTCGCCCGCCGAAGCGGAAAAACGCCTGCGCACAGCGGTCGACGAAGTTCTCGGCGTGGCCGATCGCGCGGCCGACGGCGCCGCCCTGAGTTCGCGCGTGCGGCCGGTGCTCGAGCGCCACGTCAGTTTTGAAACGATGACGCGCCGGGCGGTCGGCTTCGGCTGGCGCCAGTTCAGCAGCGAGCAGCAGCGCCAGGCCGTGCGGCTGTTCACCACCGTGGTCATCCGCAGTTACACCGACAAGTTCACCCCGGGTGAGCGCCCCGCCATCACCTGGCAGCCGGCGGTGACACCTGCCAGCGGCCGTGTCGATGTGCCGACGCGCATGGTCTATGCTGGCAGCCACTACAATGTCACCTACCGCATGGAAGACGTCGGTGGCTGGCGCATTGCCGACGTGGTCATCGAAGGGGTGAGCCTCGTCGCCAACTACCGCTCCCAGCTCGACGCCACCTTTAAGAAGGGCGGTGCTGCCGCCGTCCTGCAGTCGCTCGAACAGTCCATCTCCCGACGCCCATGAAAGCCGTGCTCCTGACCCGCCTGCTGCTTCCCACCGCGCTGCTCGCCCTGGCGAGCTGTGCCACCGCTCCCGCCGGTTCCGGCGCTGACGCCACCGGTGATGATGCCCTCGACGACTACGCCGCCGCGGACGCGGTGGCCGACCCGCTGGAGCCGGTCAACCGCGCCATTTTCCGTTTCAACGACGTCGTCTATGATTTCGTCATGCGGCCGATTGCCAAGGGCTACGAATGGGTGGCGCCGAAGCCCCTGCGCATGGCGCTCGACAACGGTTTCGACAACGTCAAGTACCCGGTGCGCCTGACCAACAGCCTGCTGCAGGGCAAGTTCGACCGCGCCGGGCTCGAGACCGAGAAGTTTCTGGTCAACAGCCTCGCCGGTTTCGGCGGCCTGATCCGCCAGTCGGACCGTGTGCCGCGGCTCGCCAATCTGCCGGCCGAGGACAGCGGTCAGACCCTCGCCGTGTGGGGGATCCCGCAGGGGCCCTATCTGGTCCTGCCCGTGCTCGGCCCGAGCAGCGTGCGCGAGGCCTTCGGCTATGCCGGCGATTACGTGATGAATCCGGTCAACTGGGGCATGTTCCAGCATCGCGACTCGCTGCAGTACATCCCGCCGTCGACGAATACCCTGCGGGCCCTGCCGGAGCAGTTGCGGACCTATGATGCCGCACGCAAGGATGCCATCGACCCCTACCTGTCGGTGCGCAGCACCTTCCTGCAGAACCGCGATGCCGCGGCGCGCGAGTAGAGGTTCGGGGCTTTGACGGTGTGCGCCGCTTTTTTGTGCGGCGTGGCATTCGGCATGCTTTGCCAGCGGGCGACCGCTCCAGACGTTGCGTCCGGATCGGTTGACCCGTGAGACGGCGCCGTGGGCGTGCGTGCACGGGGATGAACCCCCTGCCATGCTCTCATCCTCAGTTGTCACCGTGCAGCCCGTGGCTTTTGCCCGTCGGTCTGCTGACCTGCGTCGCCGTCTCGGTCTGAGTCAGCACGTGTTGGCGCGCTGGCTTGGTATCAGTGCCGGCCAGCTCGCCGACCTTGAGCGCGGTCGCCGAGTGCCAGCCGCGCGTTTGATCCGTGTTTTGGAGCAACTGGAAAACGAAGCCGCCATGTCCCGCCTATTTTTGTCCGCCGCCGCACCTGTCGCTCCTGAGCCATCTGGTCTGCCACTGCCGCCCGAGGTGCAGGCAGTGCTCGACCGGGCCAAACCGCCGGCCGCCGTCCCGTCGCCCGTCCTGCCCGGGCCGCCCGCGGATCTCGCCAAACGGGTGCGCGCCCTGCGCGAACGGCTCGGCGTCACACGCCCCAAACTCGCTGCCATGCTCGGCGTTTGTCGCCAGTATGTGGGCAAGGTCGAGAACGGCCGGCGTGCCTCGCAGCCCTTCATCAAGCTGGTCGAGAAGATGGAGGCGGAACTGCTCGGTCCGCCGCCGGCGGAGAAGCCGGTGGAGAAACCGGCGGCGCCGGCGCGGGTGTGGTCGGCCGATGGCGGCGCGGCTTTGCCACGGATGGCGTATCTGCCGCTGCTGACCCAGCGCGATGCGCTGTTGCTCGCGCATCCCGGGCAGGCGGCCCGATATGCGCGCGAGCAGGTGCCGTTTGGCGTGCGCGACGAGGCGGCCTTCGCCGTGCGCGTGCGCGGCGACGCCATGCTGCCGCAGCATGGCGACGGCGAAATCGCCGTGGTTTATCCGGGGGTTGTGCCGCGCAGTGGCGACCGCGTGCTGGTGCGTGTGCATGACGACGTATGCGGCGAGGTGTTGTTCCGGGTGCTCGGCGCGGCCGGACCGGGTGGGCGGGTGACGTTGTCGAGCCCGAATCCGGTGTATCCGGCGCTGACGCTGGAGCGCGCGCAGATCCTCTGGATGTGTCCGGTGGCGGCGACCGTGCGTCTGCTTTTGGAGTAAGCCTGGCGCGCGGGGGAAAAGTTTTTTTCCGGATCACGCACGTCTTGCGGACTGACTGTCAATGCTAACACGCCTGTTGTTAGGTCGTGCGGGCGGTGTGACGCGACATTTCGGCCGGAGTGGCATCCGCGCTGCTTTGTGCAGTGGCAGCCGGTGCTGCGTGCTCGCTCGCCCGGCTTTCGCAAGCCCCCACCCCCATGATTCTTTTGAAGTTCCCGCTCCGGCCGGCTCTCGCGCTGCTGGCACCCTGCCTGCTCCAGGCTCAGACCCTCACCTGGGATGCCAGCACCGGTTCCGCCGGCGTGCAAAACGGCTCCGGCACCTGGAATCTCACCAACAGCAACTGGTGGGACGGCTCCGCCAACGTTTCCTGGGTGAACGGCGCGGAGGCGATCGCCCAATTTGGCACGCCGACACCGGTCAGCGGCAACGCCGTCTCTATCGAGCAGGACATTCAGCTCAAGGAACTGCGTTTTCTGAGTGTCACGGCCGCGAGCATCGCTTCGGGGCAGCAGTTCTCCCTCAATGGCAACGCCGCCGGCCGAGTCATCGATTTTGGCGCCAACGGCCTGATTCAGATGGCCGATCTGTCCTCGGGGGGTTCGCAGTTCGTTTCACTCGGTGCCAACCTCAGCCTCAAGGGCTCGGATCTGCGCCTGCAGAAGTTCGGCGCCGGCACGGCCTTTCAGTTCCTCACGCTCGGCATGGCGGCGAATCCGCAACTGACTGGCGCCTTCACGATCGGCGGCAGCATTTATGCCACGGTCAACAATCCCAACACCCTGCAGGCGGTCGACCGCATTGTCGTTGAAGCGGGTGGCTCGGCGGCGCTCGGGGGAGCGAATGCCCACTACACCCAGCCCTTCCATCTGGCGGGTTTCGGCAACAGTCTGACAGGCACAAGCACCGCTTACGGCGCGATCCGCTTCACCACTGCCAATACGCGAATCTCCGGTCCCGTGACGCTGACGGCCGACGCCGGTGTGCACACGAATTTGAGCGGCGCCAACGGCCTGAGCGGCATGGTCATCAGTGGCGCCATCGCCGACGGTGGTGCCGGGTATGCCTTCCACCGTTTTGCCCTCGGTCGCGGCAACGGCACGCTCACGTTTGCCGGGGCGAACACTTATGGCGGCACCACCGTTCTGGGTCGGGCCCAGACCGGTTACTCGGGGGGCATCACGATCCTCGACTTCACCGCGGCCACCGCGCCACAGGACGACATCCTCTACCAGGGATTGGCGACGCCCGGTGCCCTGCAACTCATCGGTGGCAACTCGGCCAGCGTGCTGCGGCTGACCGGTGGCGACGGCCAGACGCACCGGCAGCACTTCGGTGACGTGTCGGTGAGCGGCACGCACAGTGTCATTGAACTGCAGGCCGGATCCGCTGGCGAGATGCATCTGAGTGCGGGTGCCATCTCGCGCTCCGGCAATGCCACTCTGACGGTCGGCGGACCGGCGGCGGGCGCATTCACGACGACGCAGGCCGACGGCTTTCTGGGTCCATGGCTCAGCTACCAGACGGCAGCCGGCGCGCGCAGTTGGGCGCGGGTTCAAGGCGGCGTGCTTGGGGCCGGATTTGCCGGCGAGGTCGAGCTCGCCACGGGTGGCCTGCTTGACGCGGCTCCCTATGCCGGGGCGCATGTTGGTCTGACTTCCACCTCGGTCGGTGAGGTGTCGCAGGGTGCGGCGGTGGCGGATGTGCAGACCCTGTCGATGAATGACGACCGCCTCGACCGCCAGGTGCCGATTGGCTTGGATCGCCTTCTGCGCTTTGGCAGCACCGGCGGGGTGCAGATCGTCGCCGGGGCGCGCAGCCTGACGCTGGGCATGACCGATGCCGTCAGCATTGTCACTGCCGGCGGTGCGACGACAAACACGCCCGGCCAACTTTTCCTCAGCAACCATTCCGACAGTTCGGTGCTGACGGTTCACTCGCGCATCGCCAACAACGGCACCGGTGGCGTGGTCAGCCTGCTGGTCAACGGCGCGCCGGGTTCGCGCACGGTGCTCACGGCCGGCAACACCCACACCGGCGGCACTGTCATCGCATCCGGGCTGCTGGAAATCCGCAATGCCGCGGCGCTGGGCAGCACCGGCACGGTGACGGTGGTTGACGGCGCCACGCTGGCCTTCTCCGGCGGGCTGACCGTGACGCGCACGCTCACTGCGGTCGGCGGTTTTGGCGACGGTGGACTCGGCGGCTTGCGCAGTCTGGCGGATGTGAATGTGCTGGCGGCCCAGGTCACGCAGGCGGCGCCGACATTCCTGACGGCGGATGCCGGTGCGGTGCTGCGCCTTGAACGTGCGGCGGCGACCGACATCGTGCTGGCGGGAGGTTACACCGCGACCTTTGGCGGTGAGGGCACAGTTGAAGTGAACAGCCGCATCTCGATCAGTTCCTCCGGCTTGGTCAAAACCGGCAACGGCCTGTTGGTGCTGGCGGGCGACAACAACTTCACCGGCGCCGTCACCATCAGCCAGGGGGCGTTGCGCGTGCAGCATGCCAATGCGTTGGGGGTCAACGGCAGCAGTTTCAGTTCGACCACCGTGTCGGCGGGCGGTGCCCTCGAACTCGCCGGTGGCATCACCCTGGCCGCAGAGCCGGTCACCCTGGCCAGCACGGGCATGAACCTCGCGGGTGGCATCCGCAACGTCGACGGCGACAACACGACCACCGGTGTCATCACGCTCAACGCCACCACCGTGCGCATCCACTCCGATGCCGGCCTGCTGACATTGGGCGGCACCGGCAATGCTACGCTGCACAGCACCAGCAGCGCGCGCACCCTCATCTTCGGCGGCGCCGGCGACATCCTCGTCGCCCGGCCGCTGGCGCGCACGGGCAGCGGCGCCTTCACCGTCACCAAGGATGGCAACGGCAGCCTGACCCTGGCCGCCGCCGTCGCCAACAGCGCGACCGCCGTCAATGCCGGGTTGATGAAGCTCGATTTTGCCGGCAGCGCCAGTCCGATTACGCAGATCCTCAATGGCACCGCCTCGCTCAGTCTTGGCGGTGGCCGGCTGCTGCTGAGCGGCCGTGCCGACACGGCCAACAGTCAGACGACCGGCACCCTGACGGTGGGCGGCAGTTTTTCAGAGCTCGACTTCGAAACGAATGGCGCCACCAGCCTGAGCCTGACCGTGGGCGATGTGGCGCGCAGTTGGAGCGGCATTGTTTCGGTGGGACCCCACAGTGCCGGCTCCCTGCGCACGAGCGGCAGCACCGGCGTGGGCGACAACCAGGCCCTCAGCAGCGATGGCCGGGTCTATGCCGTGCTGCGCGATCCCGTGCTCGGCGATGACTGGGCGGGCACAACCGCGGTGAGTGGTGGCATGCGCGACATCGTCAAGCTGTCGGCGCTCGGCATCCAGACGCCGTCCAGCCTCGACAGTCTCGCCGGCCATGCCGACATCGCAGCTGGGGTGACAACGACGACGCTGGCGGCCGAGACGACAGTGAGCAGCCTGCGTTTTGGTGTCGCACAAAGCACGACGATCGCCCAGACGGGCAACTCGATCCTCAACACCGGAGGCATTCTCGTCAGCAGCACGGTGGGTGCGTTCGACAGCATCATTGCCGCGCAGGTGCGGCCCACGGCCTCGACGATCAGCAACCCTGAACTCGTCATCGTCCAGAACAATTCGCTGGGATCGCTGGTCTTTCAGAATGGCATCCTCAACCGCACCGAGAGCGGGCGCACGACGGTTTCCGTGGCCAAGGCGGGGCAGGGCCGGGTGGTGATCGGCGGCACCAGCACCTTCAGCGGCAACCTGCGCCTTTATGAGGGCGACATTCAGTTCGCGCCCGGGGCCGTTGTCAGCAGCAGCATCGAGTTCCTGATCGGTTCCGGCGCGCGCAGCGGCCGCGTCACGCTGGGTTCGGCGGACGGCACCGCCTCGCTGTTGATCGACTACATCGCCACGGTCGGCACCGGCACGGACAACCGCATCGTCGGCGGCGCCAGCGGTTTGTCGCGACTGACCCTCACCGGTTCTGCCACCACACCGAGCAATTTCGCCAACGGTTTCCTCGGTGGTCCGGGCACGAACGAGAACCAGCTCGAATTGCGCCTGGCGAGCGCCAACGGCCGGGTGATCCTGGGGCCGGACAACACCTATGCCGGTGCCACGATCCTGTCGCGCGGCATCATCGAGGTGGCCAGGCTGGCTGACTCCGGTCAGTCCAGCTCGCTGGGCACGGGCACGCTCAATCCGGTCATTCAAATGGGCGATGCCACCACCAGCGCCGTCGGATCCTCGGCAATCGCCGTGCTGCGCCACACCGGTGCCAGCGATTCGGTGACCAACCGCCCGCTGAACCTGACCAACAGCGACAACGCCACCGACATCACGACGGTGGCCGCGGTGCTGGAAAGCGAGGGCGCGGGCACGGTGAAGTTCACCGCGCCATTCACGGTCGGCGGCAGCAATCCTGCCGGTCGTGTGTTGCAGTTGAGCGGCAGCAACACCGGTCTCAACGAGGTGGTCGGCATCGGTCAGATCAGCGCAGCGAATGCGACCTCGCTGGTCAAGACCGGCACGGGCACCTGGGCGATCACCGGGTCGAGCTTGTTCACGGGAGGCACCCAGGTGGAGGCCGGGCGGCTGCTGGTGACCAACAGCAGTGACTCGGCCACCGGGCTCGGATCGGTGACGGTTGCCGCCGGCGCCGTGCTCGGTGGCAGCGGCCGGATCGCACCCGCGGCGGATGCCGAGATTTCCCTCACTGGCGCCACCCTGCAGGTCGGGCTCGATCTCCAGGGCGAGCCGGTCAGTGCGGCGGCCCTGACCCTGCACACCTCAGGCAGCGGTTCGACCCGGCTGCTCGACGGTTCGGTGCTCGCCCTCGACCTGATCTCCGGTGCGGGGTGGGGCGATCAAACGACAGAGGCGGGTGCGGCCGACCGGCTTGTTGTCGGTGGTTCGCTCATGCTGGGCGACAGTGCCGTCCTCAGGGTCGGCAATCCGAACCGCATGGATGCGTGGATGGCCGGCGACGCCTGGCGATTGTTCGACTGGACCACGCTTTCCGGTTCGGCCGAAGGCACGTTCACCACCTTCGAACTGCCGGTGCTGCCCGAGGGACTGGCCTGGGACACCTCCAGCCTCTTCGATCAGGGCACGCTCGCCATCGCCTTCGTGCCCGAGCCCGGGCGGACGGCCTTCATCGGTCTCGGTCTGCTGTTCTGGCTGCTGCGCCGGAAACGCCGGGAATAACCGCGGTCGCCGCAACGTATGGGAGGGGATGTCGCCACGTCTCGAAAACCTGCACCTGCGCACCCGTCGCCAGTTTCTCGGCGCCGCCGGCCAGTTCAGCCTGGGTGCGGTTGCCCTGCAGGCCCTGGCCAACCCGGGCTCGGCCGGACCGCTTGACGCCCGCGCACCACATCACGCGGCCAAGGCGAAGCGGGTGATCTACCTGCACATGTCCGGGGCACCGCCGCACCTGGATCTTTTCGATTACAAACCGGAGTTGGTGAAACGCGGTGGTCAGGATTGTCCGGATGCCTTTCTCAAGGGTCGCACCTTCGCCTTCACCAGCGGGGTGCCCAAGCTGCTCGGCACGCCGCGCCGCTTCAAGCGCCACGGTCGCGCCGGGATGTGGATGAGCGATGCCTGCCCGAACTTCCACCGCCTCGCCGATGAGATCACGCTGGTGCGCTCGATGCACACCGACCAGTTCAACCACGCGCCGGCTGAGCTGCTGCTGTTCACCGGTCACAGCCGCCAGGGCCGGCCGTCGATGGGCTCCTGGGCCAGCTATGGACTGGGTTCGGAAAATCAGAACCTGCCCGGCTTTGTCGTCCTCATCTCCAGCGGCACCCAACCCTCCGGCGGCCAGGGCTGCTGGGGCAGCGGCTTCATTCCCTCGGTTTATCAGGGTGTGCAGTGCCGGTCGAAGGGCGATCCCGTGCTCTTCGTTAATGACCCGCCCGGCATGGACCGCGCCCTGCGCCGGCGCAGCCTCGACGCGCTCAACGAGCTGAACGCCCTGCAAGCCGCCGAGCTCGGCCATCCCGAGACGGCGACCCGCATCGCCCAGTACGAACTCGCCTACCGCATGCAGGCCAGCGTGCCCGAGGTCATGGACATCGGCCGCGAGCCGGCGAAGGTGCTGGAAGAATACGGCGCCAAGCCGGGGGAATCCAGCTTCGCCAACAACTGCCTGCTGGCGCGCCGACTGGTGGAACAGGGCGTGCGGTTTGTGCAGTTGTTCGACTGGGGTTGGGACTTCCACGGCACCAGCGCGGCCACCGGTTTGACCGACGGCCTGACGCAAAAGATGGCGGCGACCGACCGGCCCGTGGCGGCGCTGATCACCGATTTGAAGCAGCGCGGCCTGCTCGACGACACCCTGGTCATCTGGGGGGGCGAGTTTGGTCGCACGCCCTTCCGCGAGGGGCGCACTGCCGCCAGCCAGGTGCTCGGGCGCGACCACTATCCCGACTGCTTCTCGCTGTTCATGGCCGGTGGCGGCGTCAAGGCCGGCTTCGAGTACGGGGCCACCGACGAACTCGGCTTCTCGGTGGTCGAGAACAAGGTGCACGTGCACGACTTCCAGGCGACCGTGCTGCACCTGCTCGGCTTCGATCACGAGCGTCTCACCGCGCGCTTTCAGGGGCGCGACTACCGGCTCACCGACATCCACGGTCACGTCGTCCGCGCCCTGCTGGCCTGAGCCGGATTCAAAGCGTTGCCGCCAGCGCGCGCAGGGCCTTGCGGTCGAGCTTTTGGTTGGCGGTGCGCGGCAGTTCCGCCAGAACATGCACGCGGTCGGGCAGCTTGGCGCGCTCCAGCACCGCCGCCAGGCCGGCAAGCACGGCGGCCGGTTCGGGCGCGGCGTCGCGCGCGGTCAGGAACAGATGCAGCAGGTCGCGCGCTTCATCCTTGGTGCAGCCGGCCGCGGCCACGCCGGGCAGCAAGAGGGCGGCCTCCTCAATCTCGGCGGGATTGAGTCGCGTGCCGCGGTGCTTGATGAGGAAATCGGCCCGCGTTTCAAAGCTCAGGAATCCCTGCGCGTCGACGCTGCCGCGGTCACCGGTGAACAGCGTGCGCACACCGTCGATGAGGCGAAAGCGCGCGGACGTTTCTTCCGGGGCATTCCAGTAGCCGGGGCTGAGGTGCGGGCCCTGCACGGCGATCTCGCCGCTGGCGCCGGGCGGCAGCGGTTGGCCGTCGGCATCGACCGCAAACACGCGCGTGCCATCCAAGGCGCGGCCGACGCTGTCCGGGTGCGCCGCGCGTTCCTCGGGCAGTAGGATGCTGACGCGTTTGCACTCGGTGAGGCCGTACATCGGGAAGATGCGTGCCTGCGGCAGGCTTGCCTGGAGGAGGTCGATCTGCGCGGGCGGCAGTCGGTCGCCGGTGTTGCTGAGCAGGCGCAGATTGGGCAGGGCGCGCGGGCGATGCTCGAGCAGGCGCAGCAGGGCGGCAAACAGGGTGGGCACACCGGGCAACACGTCGATCCGCTGCTGCTCCAGCCATTGCGGCAGGCCGGGGCCGACCTGTTCTGGGCGACCGAGCACGACGCAGGCGCCGCTGAGGCAGGCGAGGAAGAGTTGGTACAGCGCGTAGTCGAAGGCGAGCGGCAGGAGCACAGCGATGCGGTCCTGCTCGCGGTACTGCAGCCGGGCCTGGATGGCCGGTGTCACGAAGGCGACGTTGCCATGGCTGAGGATGACGCCGCGCGGCGTGCCGGTGCTGCCGGAGGTGAAGACCAGAAAGGCGGGATCGTCCGGGCCGAGGTTCGCGGTCACGGGCGGTTCACCGATGCCGGCGTGGTCGAGCCGAGCCACCGGGCAGCGTCCCTCGGCGGCGACCGCCAGCGGTTCGGTGCTGGCGTCGAGCAGCAGCAGGGCGGGCGCGCACGGGTCAAGGATTTTGACCAGTCCGGCCGGCTGCAACTGGGCGGGCAGCAGTGAGAAGATCGCGCCGAGCCGCAGGGCGGCGAAGGCGAGCAGCGGCAGTTCGAGCCGGTTGGGGGCGACGATCAGCAGGCGGTCGCCGGTGCGCAGGCCGAGGCCCTGCAGCCAGCCCGCCAGCAGAGCACAGCGCTGCGCCGCTTCGGTGTAGCTGAGAGCCGTGGCGCCGTCGTCGAGGAAGACGTGTTCGGGCCAGCGTGCGGCGGCCTGCTCCAGCCAGGTGGCAGGCCCGGAAAAGCGCGGGGTCGCGGGCACCGGCTTCAGCGGAAGAGTTCGCGGAAGAAGTTGCCGGTTTCCTTGCGCGCGTTGTCGGTCCAGTTCCAAGCGCGGCGGGCGGTGCGTTTGACGGCGCGTGCCGCGCGTTCGCCATTGTCGGCCTCCTCGGCCCGGCGCTGGGCGGTCGTGACGCGCGGCGTCCAGTCCTGGAAGGTGACGGCGCCGGTGTCGGCTGCAACGACGACGAAACCGACCTCGTGACCGGTCTCGTCCTTGAGGGCCAGGCCCCATTCCGGCGCACCGGTTTGCGGGTTGGCGGCGAGCTGGTAATCCACCGAGGCAAAGACCGCCTTGGCGGTGACCGCCGCCTTGCCGGCCTCCTGGCGGGCGGCCTCGCTGCGCAGCTTTAGCGACGCGGCATCAAAGGGGCGTTGCGGGGCGCGGTCGAGCACTCGGCTGCCTGAACCCGCGACCTCGGCCTGCCAGGCGCCGTCGACGCGGTGGACGCGGATGCGCAGCAGGTCCTGGGGACGGAAGGTGTCACGCGAGTAGGCGGTCCATTCGATGGGTTCGGCGACGCTGCCGCTGCCTTTCAGGAGCAGGACATTGGCCTGGACCGTGGCGCCGAACTGGCGGCCGACCGCGGCCAGCACATCGGGGTTGGCATGCAGCAGGGCGGGGGCGGCGAGCAGGGCGCAGCAGAGCAGGGTTTTCATGGCGGGGCAGGGTTGGGAAGGGATCACTGGTCCTCGGCGGCCAGCTTGGCGGCCTCGCGCTTGAGGATGCGGCCGACGCGATGTTTGGCGAGGTAGACCTGGGCGGCATTGACGCCGAGCTCCTTTTTGACGCGCTCCGGGCTCCAGCCCTTGAGCACGTAGCAGGAGAAGATTTGGTACTGGCGCGGCGAGACGATGGCCTTCACCCGGCGCAGGGCGAGGTCCATGACCTTCTCCTGCCATTCCTGGTCCCAGAGTTTTTCCAAGACCATGCCGTTGGGATCGGCGCAGCGGTCGATCGGCGCGGTGCGGCGCTCGTCGGTCTCGTCGGCATACAGGTTGGCCTCGCGGCTCTGCTGCTTCTTGCGGCGGCGAAACTGGTCGAGGATGCGCCAGCGCGCCTGGTTGAGCAGGAAGGATTTGAAGGAGCCGAGGCTGGTGTCGAACTTCTTTTTCTGCAGGTTCTTGGCGACGCCGATGAAGGTCTCCTGGACGACGTCGTTGGCCTCGTCATCGCTGAGGCCGGACTTGCGGGCGACGTGGAAGACAAAGCCCGAGTAGGTGCGGTAAAACTCGTCCCAACTGGACCAGTCGGACCAGTTGTCGAGCCGCTCAATGAGGGTCTTGCGCGTCGGCAGGGTGCCCGACGCCTCCTTGACCAGCTCTTCGGTGATGTCTTTTGGGAGAGGATCCTCCATGCGGGGCGGAATCTATCGCCGGCCGGGCGGGGGGCCAAGCCCTAATTTGGCCTCCTCCGATAGAAGCCGCCGCCGGCCGGCGTTGTTTCGTCCCGCCGGAACTGCCTTGAAAACCCACCCCAAGCAGGCGTTCCGGAGGTGCTTGTGTCATTTGCATGCCCAAAAACCTTTTTGCCCACCTCCTGAACGCCTTGCCCGCGCTGTGCCTGTGCGCCCTCGCGGGCTGCTCCCAGGGCTTCTACAAGCGCTCGGCGGACCGCGAGGTCTTTGGCATCATCGGCAAAAAATCCGCGGTTGTTCCAGGTGCCGATGACGCCCTGCTCAACATCACGCCACCGCCGCCGGTCAAGCTCGACAGCCTGCTCAAAAATGGCGACGGCAGCGATTTTCTCGGCGAGCGCGCCTTCATCGAAAAGGACGCGCGCGTGCTCACGCTCGCCGACGCCCTCGATTTCTCCCTGCATCGCAACCGCGCCTACCTGGCGCGCAAGGAACTGGTTTACCTCAGTGCCCTCGGCCTCACCCTCACCCGCCAGCAGTTCGCCCCCGTCGCCGACGGCGGTGGCGGCGTCTTCTACACCGAGCAGCAGGTCCAGGGCGGCGTCAACAATCTGGTCCGCAACTCGACCCTGACCACCGACGGCGCGGTCGGTCTCGATTATCTCATGCGCACGGGCGCCCGCCTGGCGATGGACCTGAGCACGGATTTCACCCGCTTCTTCACGGGCGACAACCGCCGGCTCAGCGACTCGCGCGCCGCCGCCACCCTGTCGCAGCCGCTGCTGCGCGGCGCCGGCGTGCTCGCCGCCTCCGAACCGCTGCGTCAGGATGAGCGCAACGTGCTCTATTCGATCCGCGACTTCACCCAGTACCGCAAGGAGTTCGCGGTCGACATCACCCGCCAGTACCTGCGGGTGCTGCAGGCGCGTGAGGCCGCCCGCAACCGCAACACCGCCTACCGCGCCGCCGTGCTCTCGCTGGAGCGCGAGCGCGCCCTCGCCGCCGCCAACCTGCGCTCGCAGTCCAGCCTCAAGCAGATCGAGCAGGGTCTGCTCAACTACGAACGCACCCGCCTGACCGCCATCCGCGCCTATGAGGACCAGCTCGACGACCTCAAGGTCGCCCTCGGTCTGCCGGTCAACGAGCGCATCGTGCTCGACAGCGGTGAACTGGAAAAACTTGAGATCATCGACGCCGAAGGCGACCTCGACCTGGCCATGGACACCGCCCTGGTCACCCGCCTCGACCTGTTCAACCAGCGCGACCGCCTGCAGGATGCCGCGCGCAAGGTCAAGATCGCCCACCAGCAGACCCTGCCCGGGGTCAGTGCCGTGGTCAGTTACCAGGCGACTTCGCCGCCGAACACCGACGGCCTGCAGTTGGATGCCAGCAACCGCCGCTTCAGCACCGGGCTCGACATCGATCTCAACCTCAACACCAAGCCCGAGCGCAACGCCCTGCGCGCCAGCCAGATCGCCGAGCAGCGCGCCGAACGCGAACTTGAGCTGGCCGAGGAGCAGCTGCGCAGCGCGATCCGCGGCGACTGGCGCAACCTTGAGGTCGCGCGCAAGCAGTTCAAACTCGCCCAGGACGGACTCGCCCTCGCCCAGAAGCGCCTGGAGATCGAGGAGGCGCTCATGGCTGAGGGTCAGGGCACCGCGCGTGACATCGTCGAGTCCCAGGACCGCCTCATCACCGCTCGCGACCTTGTGATTTCCACCCGCATCGACCATGTCCTCGCCCGCCTCCAGCTCTGGAGCGACATGGGAATCCTCTTCTTGGAGAAAGACGGGCGCTGGCGGGACGTATTGAACAAAGAAAAACCCAAGGGACAGGCAAAGGAATGAGAATGACTCGTAAAACGTGGATCATGTCGGGTGTGACCGTGGTGGCCGTCGCGGCGGCCGGCTATTGGCTTACACGCGGCCAGGCTGCGACCGAGGATGTGCCGACCTTCGCCGTGCAAAAGGGTCCGCTGCAGATCAATGTCCTCCAGGGCGGTGAAATCCGCGCCCTGCGCAACTTCGAGCACAAGTCCGAAATCGAGACGCCGACCAAGATCATCAGCGTCATTCCCGAAGGCTACTATGTGACGGAGGAGGACGTCAAGGAGGGCAAGGTCCTCATTGAGCTCGACAACACCGACCTCAGATCGCGCATCCAGGATCACGAAATTCAATTCCAGACCACGGTCTCCTCCTACATCGATGCCGATGAAGGCCGTGAGATCCAGCGCAGCGAGAACCAGAGCCTGGTGCGCGACGTCAAGCAGACCTCGGTCTTCGCCCTCATGGATTTTGAAAAGTACCTCGGCCGTGAGCTCGCCTCCGAGGTGCTCACCGCCGCCGGCCTGCCCAAGGACGTGCAGGATTTCGACAAGTTTGCCGACCAACTGGAAAGCCAGGCCAATGCCCAGCTCGAAGCCGGGGCCGCCCTGCGCGCCAGCGGCGAGGTCGCCACCACGGACAAGGACGCGGAGAACAAGACGGAAACGGTCGCTGCCGCCCAGGAGGCCGCCCCCGCCGACCGCATCGATTTCACCCCCTTCCTTGAGAAGAAGGGCAGCGGCGATGGCGAGGCCCAGCAGAAGCTGCGTCAGCTGGAGGACGAGCTGCTGCTGCGCAAGTCGGAGCTGGCGGTCTCCAAGCAGAAGGTCGAGGCCTCCGAGCGCCTCGCCGCCCGCGAGTTCATTCCGCGCACCCAGTTGGAGAACGATCAGGTCAACTTTGAGAAGGTCTCGCTCTCGGTGAAGACCGCCGAGACCCAGCTCGGGCTGTTCAAGACCTACGAGTTCTCGAAGATGTGCGCCCAGCTGCTCTCCAACTACCGCGAGAGTCTGACCAAGCTGCAGCGCACCGTGCGCGCCAACCGCTCGAAGATGGCCCAGGCCGAGACCCGCTTCCAGACGGCCAAGCGCCGCTACGAAATGGAGCTGGCCAAGAAGGACGACCTCGACCGCCAGCTCAAGGCCTGCCTGATGCGCGCCACCCAGCCGGGCCTGGTCGCCTACGGCAACCTCAACGCCAGCAGTTCCACCCGCTACAGCGAACCGATCGAGGAGGGCGCCACCGTGCGCTTCCGCCAGACCCTGCTCACCATTCCGGACATGTCGCAGATGGGCGTGCACGTGAACATCCACGAGTCCCAGGTCAAGAAGGTGCGCATCGGTCAGCCCGCGCTCATCCGCGTTGATGCGGAGCCTGGCAAGGTGCTGGAGGGCCGCGTTGCCGAACTCGCCATGCTGCCGGATTCCAGCAGCAGCCGCTACACCCCCAACCTCAAGGTCTACCCCGCCACCGTTCACATCATCGGCACCCACCCCTGGATGAAGCCGGGCATGAACGCCAAGGTCGAGATCATCGTCGACCAGCTCGCCGACGTCGTCTACGTGCCGGTGCAGTCGATCGAGGTCCAGGACGACCAGCACTTCTGCTACGTCAACGATGGCTCCGGCCTCGCCCGCCGCAGCGTCGTCACCGGCCTCTTCAACGACGAGTTCATTGAGGTCCGTGAAGGCCTGCAGTCCGGCGAACTCGTCGCCCTCGCCCTGCCCAAGAGCCTGACCCCGGAAGTCAAACCTTCGGCCGGCGGCAGCGTGCCCACCGAAACCGGCAACGACAAGCCGGCCCCCAAGGCCAAGAGCAAGGACAAGAACGTCGCCGCCGTGCGCAGTTGATCGCATCGCCATGCCTGCCTCCGAGCCGATCATCCGGCTGGTCGACATCCGCAAGTCGTACCAGATGGGCGACGTCCTCAGCCAGGTGCTGCAGGGCGTCTCCTTCGACATCCATCCCGGCGAGTACGTCTGCATCATGGGCCCCTCCGGCTGCGGCAAGTCGACCCTGCTCAACGTGCTCGGCTGCCTCGATCAGCCGACCAGCGGCGACTACTTTCTCGGCGGCGAAAACGTCGCCTATCTCAACGACGACGACCTCTCAGCGGCGCGCAATCGCAACCTCGGGTTCATCTTCCAGAGCTACAACCTCATCCAGCAGCTCACCGTGCTCGAGAACATCGCCGTGCCGATGTACTACGGCGGCGCCGACGACGCGCGCATGATCGAGGTGGCGGAAAAACTCGCGGAACGCGTCGGCCTGTCGCACCGCAAGTACCACAAGCCGAACGAACTTTCCGGCGGCCAGCGGCAGCGTGTCGCCATCGCCCGCGCGCTCTCCAACAACCCGCTCATGATCCTCGCCGACGAGGCCACCGGCAACCTCGACTCGAAGTCGGGCCAGGAGATCCTCGCCCTCTTCGACGAGCTCAATGCCGAGGGCAAGACCCTCGTCTTTGTCACCCACGACGAACGCATGGTCGAGCGCTGCACCCGCATCATCCGCCTGCGCGACGGCGTCGTCGAAAGCGACGAACCGGGCGGCAAGCTGCTGCGCCGGCAGGCGGCCGGGCTGGCGGTGGCCTGATTTTCACACCGCCTGCAGCACCAGGCGCACGGCCTCCAACCGCAGGCGGGCGTCGGTCAGGGCCTGTTCCAGGGCGGCCTGCTGGGTGCGCAGGGCGGCGATTTCCTCGGGGCGCACATGATCGTTCAGACGCGCCAGGTCCTCGAGGCGGGCGATCTCACCGCCCAGCTGCGCGTGCGCGGCCGTCACCGCCTGCCCGGCCAGCTCCGTCAGCTCTGCTTCGGCCAGTTGGCGCGCCCGGCTGAGCATGGCGGGGAAGAGCTTGTGCTTGATGCCGGCATTCTCCAGCAGGCGCGAGGGACTGCCCTTCTCAATGCGGGCATGGCGGTAGGCGGCGTCCTCACGCCGGTCCTTCTTGGTGTGATCGACCACCACCCGCACCGGCACGGCCGGCAGAAAGCGGTCGGCATGCAGGGTCGCCGGCGCGACGCATTCGACAACGAAGTGCGCCTCCAGCAGCAGGCCCTCGGCACCGGCGCCGCGCCAGATGCCGAAGCTGCTGTTGCCGGCCTCGCTGCCAAGCAGCAGGTCGAGCGCCGCCCGCACCATCGGATGATCCGGGGTCAGGAAACCGACGTTTTCGCGCGCCAATGCCCGCGTCCGGTCGAAGGTGACCGTCAGTCCGTCGTCGGGCAGTGAAGGGAAGGCGTCGGTGGTCAGGTTGCCGGGCAGCAGGAAGTAGGAACGGTTCCCGAGTTCCTCGACGTGCATGCCGAAGTGGTCGACGAGACGGATGAAGAACTCCTCGAAATCGGTGTCGGCATCCTGGGCGCGCACGGCCTCGATGGCCGCGTCGGCCGCCTCCGGCCGGTGCGAGTTGAGTTCCAGCAGGCGGTCGTGGCCGCGTTCGAGTTTCTGCACGACGCGCCCGCGCAGTTCGCGGGAGTCGCGCAGGAAGTCGTTCAAATCCGCGGCGTCGGGCTGCGCGAGCAGGGCCTGCAACCGCGGCCGCAGGGCCTGGGCGATCTCGGTGGCGCCGTGCAGGTTTTCCTCGAAGGCACCGAGGCCCTCGTGATACCAGCGCGCCAGCACCGCCTCGGCGCTGTTCTGCAGGTGGGGCACATGGATCTGGATGGTCGACGTCTGGCCGATGCGGTCGAGGCGGCCGATGCGCTGCTCGAGCAGTTCGGGATCCTCTGGCAGGTCGAACAGCACCAAGTGATGGGCGAACTGGAAGTTGCGGCCCTCGCTGCCGATCTCGGAGCTGATCAGCACGCGCGCGCCCTCCGCCTCGGCAAACCACGCCGCCTGGCGGTCGCGCTGCAGCAGGGTCAGGCCCTCGTGGAAGAGCGCCGCGCTCTGCGCGGTTTCGTGCAGCAGCCGCTCCTGAATGGCTTCGGCGCGGGCGCGACTCGAGCAGATGAGCAGCACCTTGGCCTCGCCCAGTTCACGCAACAGACCGGCCAGCCACTTGACCTTGGTCTCGATCTCCTCGCCGTCCGCCGCCAGCGGCGCGAGACAGGCGCGGCGCTCGGGGAAGCCGCCGAGCGCGGCGCGGGTGTTGCGGAACATCACCCGGCCGGTGCCGAATTCATCGAGCAGGGCCGCCGCCAGACGGTCGCGCGCGCCCTCGGCGCCGGCCTTCACCTCGGCCAGTCGCTCGCGCAGGTGCGGCGACTTGCGCATGAACAGTTTTTCATCGGCGGCGCTCGGCTTTTTGCCGGTGAGCAGGCGGTCGAGCGCGCGCGCCAGTTCCTCGTAATGCTCCGCTTCGGCGAGGAAGGCGCCCAGGTCGGCGTAGCGGTTCGGATCGAGCAGGCGCAGGCGGGCAAAGTGACCCTCGGGACCGAGCTGCTGCGGGGTGGCGGTGAGCAGCAGCAGGCCGGGCACACGCGCAGCCAGAGCCTCAACGAGAGCGTAGGCCGGACTGGCGGTCTGCGGATTCCATTCCAGGTGGTGGGCCTCGTCGACGATGAGCAGATCCCAGCCTGCCTCGGCGGCTTGGCGGGCGCGCTCGGGCGAGCCGGCGAGGAAGCCGGTGCCGCAGATCACCAGCTGGCTGTCGAGGAAGGGATTGCCGTTCTCCTCGTTGGTTTCGATCGAGTCGCAGCGCGCCTCGTCGAACAGGGCGAAGAGCAGGTGGAACCGGCGGAACAGTTCGACGAACCACTGGTTCACCAGCGGCTCGGGCACCAGGATCAGCACTCGCTCGGCGCGGCCGGTCAGGTGCAGCCGGTGCAGGATCAGGCAGGCCTCGATCGTCTTGCCCAGGCCGACCTCATCGGCCAGCAGCACGCGCGGCAGCAGCCGGCCGGCCACTTCGGCGGCGATGAACATCTGGTGCGAGAGCAAGTCGACCCGGCCGCCGCAGAAACCGCGCACCGGCGACTGCCGGAAGCCGGCGCGCCGCTGCAGGGCCTCGACGCGCAGGTCGAAGGCGCGCCCCTCATCGATCTGGCCCGCCAGCAGGCGGTCCTCGGGCTTGCTGAAGCTGATCGTGTCGGACAGCTCCGCCTCGCTGGCCGTGCGGCCCTTGCCGAGGTAGTGCAGCAGGCCGCGGCGGTCCTCGACCGCGGTGATTTCCAGGCTGCTGCCGTCGTGCAGCTTGACGCTGTCGCCCGGCTGGTAGCGCACGCGCCGCAGCGGTGCCGACTTCATGGCGAACTGCCGGTGCTCGTTGGCGGCGGGGAAAAAGATTTCGACGCGGCCGAATTCGGCCTTCATGACCACGCCGAGGCCGAGCTCAGGCTCACTGTCGCTGACCCAGCGTTGTCCGGGGAGGGGGGCTTCCATTGCAAAAAGGGGGCGTACAGCATAGGGCCGTGCGCCGGCTCTGCAAGCGGCATTGGGAAGCGGGATGAGGGATCAGGGAAAAGGGAAAAGGGATCAGGGAAAAGGCCTGGCGGCCGGGACGGTTTCAGCCTGCCGGGACGCTTCACGCCCGGAAAAACACCTTTTCCGCCGTCTTGCGCAGCATCCAGTCGCGGTCGTCGGCGCTGAGAAAATCGAGGCGGTCGCGGACGAGGGCGATGCTGTCGCGGTAGCTGTGGCCGGGTCCGACCTGGAAGGGGCAGTCGCTGGCCCACATGAGGCGCTCGGCGCCGAAGTGGTCGCGGCAGGTGCGGATCATCGGTCCAAGGTCGGTGTAGGGCGGCTGCTTCTTGCCGAGCGCGTAGAAGGCCGAGGTCTTGACATGCACCTGCGAGTGCTTCGACAGGTGCAGCAGGCGGTCGAGCGGTCCGCGTTCAACGGGACCGGCCATGCCGAGGCGGGCGAAGTGGTCGATCACCACCGGCGTGCGCGGGAAGCGGTCGCACATCCGGTTCACGGCGGCCAGGGCCTCGGGATTGATGAGCAGGCAGACGTTGAGATTTTCATCGGCTGCCACCTTCCAGAGTTCGGCCATGCCGGCCGAGCCGAGCCAGGCATCGACGTTCGTGCCGCTGGTGTAGATGCGGAAACCGCGCACGCCCTGGCGGGCGAGGTCGCGCATGCGGGCGCGCAGGCCGGCGGCGTGTTCATCGACGATGGCCACGCCGGAAAACACCCCGGGATGGGCGGCGATGCCGTCGAGCATGTAGCGGTTGTCGAAGCGGTAGTAGCTCATCTGGATGAGCACGATGCGCGACACCCCCTCGGGGCGGCAGTGGGCGAACAACTCCGCCGGGGTGAAGCTCGCCGGCTGCATGTCGGACTTTTGAAAGCCCTCGGCCAGCGGGTAGCGGTCGGTGTCCGGGGTCCAGACATGGACGTGGGCATCGATCGCGCCGGCGCGCGTCAGGGTGCTGCACTGGCTGAGACCGCCGACGGCGGTGGCGGCGGACAGATGGAGGAAGCGGCGGCGCGTGGTCATGGCAGGCAGGGGTTACGGCGGCGCCTTGGTGAATCTTTGCAGGAAGCAAACAGGAATATCCAATGCTCAACAAGGAAGTCAGAAGGCCCAAGGGGCCTGCGCCGCTCCTTCGGACTTGGACATTGCTTGTCGGGCATTGGATCTTCGGGATCGAACCTGGATCGGCCGTCCACTCCGACCCCAGCGGTTGCAAACCGCCGCCACTTTTGGAATGGCGGTCCGCCGCAGCGACCCCTAGACTGCAGCACTATGGCAACCTCCATGATTGTTCTGCTGTCGTTGGCCGGCATCGCCGTCCTGCTCGTGCTCTGGGTGATCGGCCAGTACAACGGCCTCGTGCGCGGGCGCAACGCCTTCCGCAACGCCTTTGCGCAAATCGATGTCCAGCTCAAGCGTCGCTACGACCTGATCCCGAACCTGGTCGAGACCGCCAAGGCCTACCTCAAGCACGAGCGCGAGACGCTGGAGGCGGTCATTGCCGCGCGCAACCAGGCCGCCGGTGCCTGCGCGGCCGCCGCGGCCAATCCCGGCTCCCCCGCCGCCATGGCGGCGCTGGCCCAGGCGGAGAGCGGTCTCGGCGGCGTGCTCGGTCGCCTGTTCGCCGTTTCCGAAGCCTATCCGGAGCTGAAGGCGAATCAGACGATGATGCAGCTCACCGAGGAACTGACCAGCACCGAGAACCGCATCGCCTTCGCCCGTCAGGCCTACAACGATTCGGTCATGAGCTTCAACAATGCCCGCGAGGTCTTCCCGGCCAACCTGGTCGCCGGCCTCTTCCAGTTCGCCGCCGCCAGCCTGTTTGAGGTGACCCGCGAAGGCGAGCGCGAGGCGGTCAAAGTCCAGTTCTGAGCCGTTGGCTGAGTCGATTCCCGACGCTTCGAGTGCGATGGACTTCTTTGCCGCGCAGCAACAGGCCCTGAAGCGCAGCCGTTGGCTGGTGGTCGGTTTCGCGCTGTGCGTGCTCGGTGTCATCGCCAGCGCCTTTGCCGTGGCGGTGCTGCTCAAGCCCGTGCTCTTCGACTCCGGCACCGCCACGCCGGTCCTGCGGGGCGTGGCCTCCCCCTGGTGGGATCCGCACCTGCTCGGCTGGGTGGCCGCCACGGTCGGCGGCACCATCACCCTCGGCAGCGCCTACAAGCAGGTGCGCCTCGCCGGCGGCGGCAGCGTCGTCGCCCGCGACCTGGGCGGTCGCCCGGTCTCGCCGGGCACGACCGATCCCCTGGAGCGCCGCCTGCTCAACGTGGTCGAGGAGATGGCCATCGCTTCGGGGGTGAGTGTGCCGGAGGTGTGGGTGCTCGAGGACGAAGCCGGCATCAATGCCTTTGCCGCCGGTACCGATCCGGCCAACGCGGTGATCGGCGTCACCCGTGGCTGCCTGGAACAGCTCACGCGCGCCGAGCTGCAGGGCGTCGTCGCCCACGAGTTCTCCCACATCGTCAACGGTGACATGCGCCTCAACCAGCGGCTCATCGGCTGGGTGTTCGGCCTGATCATGGTGGCCACGGCGGGGCGACTCATCCTTGAATCGCTGCGCCACGTGCGCGTTCGCTCGTCGCGCGACTCCCGCGGCGCGGGCGGGCTCGTGCTGGCCCTGCTCGTGGCCGGTCTGGCCCTCTGGTTGATCGGCTCGATCGGCACCTTCTTCGCCCGCCTGCTGCAGGCGGCGGTGTCGCGCGAGCGCGAGTTCCTCGCGGATGCCGCGGCGGTGCAGTTCACCCGCGAGCCCTCCGGCATCGCCGGCGCCCTGAAAAAGATCGGCGGCCACTCGGCCCATGGCGTTCTGCACCACGGTCAGGCGGGCGAGGCCCGGCACCTGTTTTTTGTCGCCAGCGACTTCCTCCGCCTGGGGCTGGCCACGCATCCGCCCCTGCCGGAGCGCATCCGGCGCCTGGAGCCGTCGTGGAACGGCGTCATGCTGCAGCCGGTCAGGCGCGGCACCGCGGAGGAGACGATCCGGCCGCTCGCGCCGGCGCCGCCCGTGCTGCCCCTGGTGAAAACCCTGGGTTTCACCGAACGCATCGATCCGGCCGTCGGCAGCGCGGTGCGCGAGCTGCTGCAGGCCGAACAAAAGCGCCTCGCCTCCCGCGCGGACGCCCAGGCCCTGCTCTTCGGTCTGCTCATCGGCCGCGATGAGGCAGCCTGCCAGGGCGCCCTGGTCCGGCTCGCTGAACACGGCGGCGACACCCTTGTGCAGCAGGCGCTCGACTGGAGCCGGCGCCTGCGCGGGCGTCGCTCCCTCGAAAAACTCGCCCTCCTGGATCTGGCCCTGCCCTGGTTGCGTCATCTGGGTCGCGAGGGCGCCCGCGAGTTCATCGAGCTGACCCGCGCCTTCATCGCCGCCGACGGCCAGCTCGATGCCTTCGAGTTCATGCTGCAGAAGGTGATCGAGCGCCAGGTCGCGGTCGGCGCGGGGTTGCGTCCCCTGGTGCCGGTGCGCCATGCCTCGCTGCGCTCGGTGCATGCCGAGGCGGCGACCCTGCTTCAGGCCTTCGCCCAGGTGTCGGGCCATCCCGAGGCCCTGAGCGCCGCGGCCGCAGAGTTTCAGCAGCACACCGGACAGCCGTTGCCGCCCGCGCCCGCAACCTTGCTGCCTCTGGCAGAAGTGGCCGCCGCCCTCAAGGAACTCGAGGCCGCCACCCCGATGGTCAAGAGCGCCCTGCTGCGCCTCGGCGTGCGCATCGCCCTTCATGATGGGCATCTCAACGACGAGGAACTGGAACTGCTGCGCGCCACCGCCGAAGCCATCGGCGCCCCCGTCCCGCCGCTCGCCCGCGTGATTCGGTGAGGTGGGTGGAGGGGGCCTACGGAAGACACGGAAAGCCCGGAAGGGCAGGGAGGCAGAGGTGGCAGTCGGGAGGCTTCACCGGCTAGGGCGGAGCGGAAGTTTTGAACCGAAAACCCCGAAAAGGAAGAGTCCGCAGATTTCGCAGATTTTCAGAGGTGAACCCAGCGGCGCGTAGTGCACCGCCTAGGCGCATGGAGTGACGAGCGACTCCCTGCCAAATTGGACATTCCTTGTTCGATATTGGCTATTCCAGATTGGACGGATCGGAAGTTTCGAACCGCTGATGGGACGCTGATGCGGAAGGGGAGGGGCGGCTCCCGTAGCGGAAAGTGTCCGGCTTCCCGGACTTGGGGGGCGTGGCGCACCGTCTAAACCCTGCGGTTGGAAACCGCTATCGTTTGCATAAAAGCATATTGATGCTTTTATGTTTCATGAGGACGACCTTGGATCTACCAGATGAGCTCTTTCGCCAGCTCAAGGCGGAGGCGGGTTTGAGTGGTCGCAAGCTGAAGGACCTCGTCACGGAATTCATTGAGCGCGGCCTGGCAGCCCGGTCGGCCACGCCCGCACGGTCGCGCAGTCCCTTGCCGATGGTGCGACCTCCCACGGGCAGGCCGCACCCGGCCCTGAGCAACGCCGAGTTGGAGAGCCTGCTCACCTTGGAGGATTCCCATGCCGGCTCGTGACCTGCCCGATCTGAATGTCTGGCTGGCCTTGGTCGATGCTGACCATCAGCACCACGCCCGTGCCCGCCACTACTGGCAAACCGAGGCGGCGGAGCTGGTGGCCTTTTGCCGCGTTTCCATGCTCGGGCTGCTGCGCCTGCTCAGCCATGCCAAGGTCATGCGCGGTGCTCCCTTCACCCCCGCGCAAGCCTGGCAAGCCTATGAGGCCTTTCGCGCCCTGCCCGAAGTCACCTTTCTGGCGGAGCACCCACGGCTGGAGTCACAGTTCCGAGCCTGGACCGATCGACCCGACTTCCCCCCGCATCGCTGGACGGATGCCTGGCTGGCTGCCCTCGCCGCCACCACCGGCAGCCGCCTCGTCTCCTTCGACAGCGATTTCCACAGCTTCCCCGGTCTCGCTTTTCTCCATCTCGCGGCTTGAGGGCCTACGGTACAGACGGAAAACCCGGAAGGGTTGGGAAGCTGTCGCGGAAGTCATGAGACCTCTCCGACTTGAAAAACGCAGAGGTTTTCAACCGCTGACCCCGAAAAGGAAGAGTTCGCAGATTTTCAGAGGTGAACCCAGCGGCGCGGAGTGTACCGCTTGGACGCGTGGAACGACTAGTGACTCCCTTCGAACTTGGACATTCCTTGTTCGATATTGGCTATTCCAGATCGGACGGGTCGGAGGTTTGGAACCGCTGATGGGACGCTGATGGGACGCTGATGCGGAAGGGGAGGATCGGCTCCCGTAGCGGAAGTTGTCCGACTTTCCGGACTTGGGGGCGTGTTCTTCCGTCCGAATCCTGCGGTTGAAACCGCAGCCACGTTGAAGATTCCACCTCGCCGCGCTCCACGCGACGGAGTAATCTGCCGCCATGCGCGTTTCGACCGACTGGCTGTACCCCCGCTTCACCTGGCGGCAGGGGTTGGGCATGATGGGTTTTGGCCTGGTCGGGGCCGGGATCGCGGGCGCCTATGGCATCCTGCACGATCAGGTCACCTTCACGCTGTCGCCGGAGTATTTCACGCACTTCAAGTTCGACCAGTTCGACTACCTCGATGACACGCTGTCGCCGCGCGTGCGGGTGGCGCAGATCGGGTTTTTGGCGACCTGGTGGGTGGGCTTTTTCGCCGGCTGGTTCATGGGCCGCGTCACCCTGCCGCACCTGCCCGCAGCAACCGCCGCGCGCCAGGCCCTGCGCGCCGTCTCGGTCATGCTCGGCCTGGCCCTGGCCTCGGGCCTCGCTGGCGGCGTCTTCGCGCCCCAGGACCCCGACCGCCTGCAGGCCTGGCAGGCCTTCCTCGACCTGCGCGGCGTCACCGACCCCGCCGCCTTCGTCCGCGTCGGCTGGATCCACAACGGCAGCTATCTCGGCGCCCTGCTTGGCCTGATCCTTGCCCTGCTCTGGCTGCGCCGGGCAAGGCGACAGGTTTCCTCAACGCAAGCCCAGTGATCCGCAGATTTCGCAGATTTCAGAGGTGAACCCAGCGGCGCGGAGTGTGCCGCCTGGGCGCATGGAATGGCGAGCGACGCCCCTTCGAACTTGGACATTCCTTGTTGGGTATTGGGTGTTCCGATCGGATGAGGCGGAGGTTTTGAACCGCTGATGAGACGCTGATGAGACGCTGATCTGAATGAGCAAGTGAACCGGAGATGTCGCCGATGGGCGCAGATGTTCTTTGTGGTGGCCACCTCCGTGCTCATCGGCGTCATCGGTGGTCCAAACCCGCGACACCACCGCCAGTCTTCCTCGCGTGGAACCCAAGGTTACCCGACTTGTCCGTCGTAGCCTTGGCGAAGACGAATGGCCTCGGCGTATTCGAGGCTCTGGGATAGAATGATTTGTGTTCCTCTGGAGTGCTCGGGGATCAAAGGGCTCGCGACCTCCGTAGCCCGCAGGATGAAGGAGGTTGGACGGTTTTGTGTTCTCCGGGTGTGGGCATGGTCAGCCAGCAGTGACGGTTGCATCTTCGTCCTCCTGATCCGCAGGCATTTCACTAGGAACCGGATTTCGAGATTTCCAACGTCCTTTGATCCAATCGACAATCTTATCCCGACGGATTTGTGATTCCTTGGCCGTCCAGTCCAAGTAAGCGGCGACATCGCGCTCCTGCCGTATATCCGAATGGATGTAGCTAGGACCCTTTCCTGCAACGCCCCTCTTTTTTTCGAAGTCGAAATTCAGGTAATTTGAATTGTTCTGGGTGAGCACCAAATTGCCGAGATCATGCAGGTGCATCTTCATTTCATCGAGCGTCCATTTCATGACCCAATCCGAACCTGAATCGGGAGTTTGGGGCAGAATGTGCTCTATCGTAGAGTCGCTCATGATGCCGTCCCAAGAAAGCGCAGGCCCTTTACCTTTGCCCTCGGCACCCAAAAGGTGAAGCTCATATTCGAAAAGCGTGTAGCGAAGCAGGCCGCGATGGGCATACCAGTTGTCAGGCCTGCTGATCCATGCCACGAAGCCGGCCTCAGGAGAGTATTCTTCCATGAGACCATAAATCCAAGAAGTGACATCGGGCACATTGTGCCGTCCGCTGAAAATGTCATCCGCCCACCGGTGGAAGCTGGATTTACCAGCATTGCTTCTTTTTCCTTCGAAAAGGAAAACGCGGTAAGCATAGCACTCCAGGGCACTCAGCAGAGAACAGTAACTCTCCGCGTCTGCTTTGCCTTCTTCCACCTTGATTCGGACCGCTGTCATCAGAGGCAGGAAATTGGCAATGTTGCCGGTGTGGTGGATCTTGGTTAGCCAGCGAAACTCCTCCGCTGAAACACAGTCCGTTGCAGATGGATTCACGATCCGCGAATAGTGCATCGAAACCAGTGCCAATCCCTCCGCAAACCGTTCGAGAAAGGCCTGCGTTTCCTCCTTGGTCTTGTATCGAGCGGTTTCCATCTTCGTGGAATCGCGAAAATTGCGAAGCGGAATATAGGCATCCCCCTTGAACCCGCTGTAACCATCCCAATTCTTGGGTGGGTAGGTGCAGTAAAGCGTCCACGCGACACGCAGACATTGATCCTCCCGGCCGAGACCTCGCGTCGTGCCGATGTTGGTGTAGGTGTCCCTCCAGCACTTGTTGACTAATTGCGTCAGTGCCTCTCGTGCATCGGCAGACGCATTCCGGTAGACCCAATGCATCAGGTAGTTCTTCAAAAGCTCCAGCACTGAAAGTCCCTTCCCCCGCGAGTTCATCAATTCGAACGTCATGCCGATCTCGGACTCCTCTTCAATCGTGTAGAACGTGAAAACCAACTTTTGTGTGATCGCTTCGTAAAGCCCCTTCAGGTATGCAACTCCATCCTCTCCCTTGGCCGCAAGCCGATTGTCAATGTGCCGCTTGAGGTATTGATGCGCTTCCGCCAACCGCACTTGATGCGTTGAAGCCGGTGCAGTTCGTGGAGATCCCGATTTGATCAAGTCATGATATAGGTCCTGCGTATCATTGTTCAATGTGAGCTTCGTCGTGGCAGACGCATACAAGAAAAGCGGAATCTCCTGCCCGAAATCCTTCTCGCCGATGCCGATGAGCTTGTGAGTCAAGATCGACAAATAGAGGCTGACAGTTGTCAAACGCTGCTGCCCATCGACGACATCCACCCTCTTCAAGCGGCCGAGATGATATGGCCTAGGAGCGTCTTTGCCTTCGTAGGTAACCACTGTCCCGGTGTAGTGAGCTGTGATATTGTCCTCCACCAATGCATCGAGATCCTGAATGAATTCGGCCCATTGCTGCTCCTCCCAAGCGTAACCTCGCTGGTAGCTTGGAATCTGGAAAAGGTTCGGGGTGAGCAGCTGTCTCAGTGTTTGTTTTTGCATGGAACTTGAAATTTGGAATGATTTGCTCTCACCCTCTGCTGCACGAACGCCAGGTCGCGCTCGCGCTTCTCCTCGTGGTCGAAGAACTTGCCCCGGTTGCGCAGGTGCTCGACGAATTCCCGCTTGCCGTAGATGTCGGTGTGGAGATGGCGGAACTGCCCGAGCAACGCGCCCTCGGCCTCGGCATAGCGCGGGTTGAACTCCCGCACCTTGGCATCAAGCAGGTCGTCGAAGAACAGGCTCGCATTCGTCATTTGGCCTTCGCCATTCGTCATTGCGGCGATCCCTCGCCGCCTTTCGGCTTCCTCTTTTGTGACAAAAGACCACCCGATCTCCTGCGCATAGGCAGGATCCGAGCTTGAACCGTCTTATGTTCTCCAGGTGTGCTCATGGGTGATCAAAGGCCTCCTGACCTCCATAGCTGGAACAGCGACGGAGGTCGGCGTAGGCGAGGATCCGGGCTCCAGACCGCCTTAGCCCGAAGGGCGAAGGAGGTTGGACGGTTTTGTGTTCTCCGGGTGTGGTCATAAGACACTATTTCCGTTTTCGCCTGATTAGAGGCCTGTGGTCTTCCGCGACGGAGATTCGGGCTAAGAGCTCGAGAAAATTGGGCCTTGGTGACGGTAAATTCATCTCCTCTCGGGTCACCATTTCTGGCCACCGCTCATGCGTTTTCAACCACTTCACCAACTCCTTCTCAGCTGAGCGTGTCTCTGCGGAACCACGCATATTTCGCCGCAGAAGCTGAAGGAACAGGCACCACAGGTAGGCTCCGTAAACAAGGCCGAAACTCTGATAATAGAGATCAAAGTTGGATGCATCGAATCTAGGTTTTTTGGGGTCATCCGACCAGCCAAAACGGAGAAGAACAGCGGGATTGAAGTGAACAATGTCACAAGAAAACCGATAGAAAAACTCGTAGACTTCAGAAATGCCAGCCTTCTTGGCCATCTGCCACGTAGAAGGCGCGATGCTGTCAGGTTTTAGATTGAATCCGAGTGCCTTCCAAAGTGGATGAATCGCCGCAACGTGCTTTGGAAGGACGGTTTGATCTGACGTGGCTAGAATATTCTGAAAAGGTCTATTCTTCCGGAAAAAAGACGTCTGTGTGAGAACATTCGTATGGATCTCGTGCGCTAGCCAATTTGACAAGATGTCGTCGCGTTGAGTATTCGGAACATCCTGCAGCAAGCTCAGAACGATAAGATCCTCGCAGCTGCCGCGCAGTGTGCCAGCAATGAAGAAAGCGGGAATTGGCTCTTTCTGTAATGAGAGCCTAATAATCGAAGCGTTGAAGTCGAACAGCTTCGAGAGCGCTGACCGAACACAGCAATCAAACATTCGCCCCTTCCTGAGCCCTCCGACTCGTCGGGTTTCCAGCCAAGGATCAAATTTTGCGTATATAGCCTGCAATTCTTTGGCGGCTTTCTTCATAGGCGACTATGCAATGGGGTGAATCCGCGCCGCCGCTCGGCTTCCTCACGGGACACCATCGTCCAGCCAATGGTCTCGGCGTAGGCGAGGATCCGGGCTTGGACGGTTTTGTGTTCTCCGGGTGTGGACATGTCTGCGATCTACATGATGTTGACAACGAAAGGACCGCTTCGGGCCAAGCAGACCTCGTCGCGGACGACAAAAAACTCAACCCAGTGCATTCCCCGGTAAAGCGTGCGTTCGTTCCTCGAGGGCCTCTCGATCATCGTCGTGCTGCGAAGCCCTGATTGCCCAACCGAACCGGATGGAACGATCTGCCCCCGGTGGCAGCCCTTAGAAACGGCGTCTGTGCCCGTATTGACGACTTGCCAATAAACTTGGTATGGCGGCGGCACATTGGTTTCACCGAAGAATCGGAGATACAAATGCTTGTCGAGCGCAGGTCCGTTGTTTGGGAACTCCCTCCAGTTGATTCCATGTTCACTGGTGTTCCATCTTCCGCGTATCGTCGCGGTGTGACTGTTCAGCATGGGCCACGGAGGCTTCTCTGCCCAAGGCACATCGAATACAGACCTACCCGCATTCGCTGCTACAGCCTCGGATTTAACCACCCTTGTCGCTTCATCGTATTCCGCAAAGAAACCGTCACTCTTAAAAACCCAATCCCAGACGGCCCGTGCATCCTTTTCAGTCTCCTTCGAGCTTTCATCCAACACCTCGATCTCCCGGAGTGCTTCCTGAATCTTTTCCTGCAAAGCCACGACATTATCGTCGCAAGTAGTGCGAGTGATCATCGGTTGTTCGGGATGTGCGCGGTTATGAATAGCCTTGTTTAAATCAAGGCGTTCATCAATCCGTTCGAGAAGGCACCGAAATGCGACATCGATCCTTGCCTCGTAAGGTGGCTGACACTCATCGACAAGCATCGATAGCTTCATGCCGTTCGGTAGCAATTCGAGCCAGTCTTTTCTACTCCGACAGAAACGCTTCAAGAGTTGGATAAGATTCCGGAACTGAGTCCCCCAGCCGTCTACCGCCTTATTACGATCTGCGACGATAGTGTTGAACCAGTCGTTTACTTGGGTGGGGTTTGATCGAACCCAATTTGATTCCGATGCAAGTTCCTGCACTACTTCATTGTCTTCGGTCGTCCACCGGCGATAAACAGGAAAGTCCACGTGATGCTTTTCCTCGTCTTTGTCCGCGTAAAATACTCGAACACAATTCGTGAAGAGTTTCGGCTGACGGTTAAATCGTTTGTCCTTCAACGCATCTCGGACGGCCTCCCTCACTTCTGATGAGGTCATTTCGCTGCCATCAGCTTTTTTGAGCTGGCTTCTCGTGATCAATAGCCCATCGTCGATGTCATATTCCTCATCGACAAACTTGGTCTGAACGACAGTGCCCATAGCAACAGAACCTTGAGGCTTGAAGTTGCTCTCACCGATACTGGCACGCGGAATAAAGTCCGAAAGACGGCTAATCAGGCGGTCTCTGTTCGCCTTTCGACGGTCAAGCAATTTATCCTTGAACAGCGAGGGTAGTCTGACCCGTTTGTCGCGAAATGCTTCCAGTTGGACGGAATAATCGAACATCGTTAGGTTGCGCTAAGGGTTCGGGCATACGCCATCCAATCGACAGCAGGCACGGTCGCCAGCGATTGCAGCTTCGAAAGAAGGCGAAACGCAAAGTAGGCGAGTGCGTTTTCCTTCGGGCCGAAAGTGTAGGCATTCTCACCATCAAAAACATCAAAACAGGAGCCGCTTGCGGCAAATCCGCAATCCAGCCTGAGGTCGCCGATCAGTGTTGAATGATTCTCACGAAAGCTTTCGCTCAGGCCGTCCGTCCATCCCACCTCAGTTGCGAGAATACCAGCAATGATTGAGAACGGCTTTTTCGCAGGGAGGACACCACCTGCGTGATGAATTTCAACTGAGGTCCGATGCAGTATGCGAACAGACTGTGCCTTCTTGGCCGCATATTCCAAATACTCCTTATCGATCTTTGGCTTGCACTCGAAGACAGCGTAAACCGCCTCAGCCGGAACGTAGCGGTGTTTGTCGTTATCAAGCAGCGTCGGAGTGTATTGGCGGTCGAAGACGACCACATCGATCGAATGGCTCACTGCGCCGGTGCTATCGATCACAATTGCCTTCTCCACCGTGTAGCGGTTCGGAAGGTAGGCCCGGAGGAAATCGATGAAGAATTGCTCGTTCACCTCGCCCCTGTCTCCTTTGTGCGTGATCCGGAGTGATGACTTCAGGTTTGCCAACAAGCACGTTTGTTCAGATGCAAACGCATCCCGTAGAAATTGAGCATTTGCCTGAGGTGTGTCGTCTTCTGGTTCCATAAGTCGATAGTTAGAATGAAAGTGCTCCAACGCGGGTCTTCGCGGTCATCAGTTCGTGAAGGAGGGTGTGGAAGAGGTTTGGAGTTGGCTTTGCATTCGGCCCGTGGTTTCAGGCTTCAGGTTAAAACCTGCCCGGCAGTCCGCCATCGCGGACTGCTCGTCGCGCGAAGGTGGCGAGGACTTCCCGACTGTGATCCCTGGAACTTTGGCCATGGCTATGTCGGACTGGCCGGTGACTCCGTGTGAGCCAGCCACTGGGAGGGGCCTCACGCGAATCTCCCCGGGCTTCATTCCGCGCCTCCCTTCAACTGCTTCACCGTCCGCGCGGTGAGGGTCTGCATCTGGCGGATGGCGATGGCATTGAGGCGTTTCAGGCGGTCGCTTTGCGGCAGCCCCATGTGGATGAACTCGGCGTTCATGTTCTCTAGGTTCGCTAGGACGAGGAGTTGCTCCAGCGTGGCGTGATCGCGCATGTTGCCCTCCAGGCCGGGGTTGGCGTCGCGCCATTCGCGGGCGGTCTGGCCAAAGAGGGCGACGTTGAGCAGGTCAGCTTCATTGGCGTAGGTGATGGCAGCCTGCTTCGCGGTGACCTCGGGCGGGATGAGGTGGGTCTGGATGGCGTCGGTATGGAGACGGTAATTGATCTTCGCCAGGGTGCGGTTGAGGTTCCAAGCGAGGGAGAGGCGGCGGTTCTCGTCTTCCTTGAGACGCTGGAATTCCTTGATCAGGTAGAGTTTGAATTCCACCGAGACCCATGAGGCGAATTCAAAGGCCACATCGATGTGGGCGTAGGTGCCTCCGTAGCGCCCTGCTCTGGAGACGAGGCCAGTGGCGGCGGTCTTCTCGATCCACTGCTTCGGGGTGAGGGTGAAGCTGTTCAGGCCGGCCTGTTTTTTAATCCCGTCGAATTCGACGGGATTAAAACCGGGGTTGTGGAGTTGCTCCCAGATGCCGAGGAGCTCCAGTGTGTTGCGGTTGCGGAGCCAGTTGCGAATGAGGTCGTCCGGGTGATCGGCATTCTTCGACTTGGCGATGTCCGTGAGCGAAATGTAGTCCTCGTTTCCGTGTCGGATGATGGTGATCTCCGTGTCCCTCACGTGGATCGTGGCGCTGGTCGGCTTCTTTTTCATGCTGCGATCCTCCTGCGGATGCTTCCGAGGGCATCCCAGATCCTGGATTTGAGGGCCGTGGTCTTGGCAGTGGCAGGCATGAAGATCTTGAGAGTGTTCCCTATTCAAGCGGCATGGGCAACTTTAGGCAAGCGCATCAGTCCAGAGATTGCCTGTTTCCGTGGCGTTTCCAGTCGCAAGACAAGAGATCCGCAGATTGCGCAGATTTCAGAGAGGGCTTGTGGAGAGGTGAAAGG
>JAEYYS010000139.1 GCA_023428335.1 Verrucomicrobiota bacterium
GCGCTGAATCGAGCTAAACTGTATCGCTAATTCAATCCCTAAACTTTCCTTCCTTTGGAACCGATCGAACTCTACACTGAAGCCTCTTCCATGGAGCCCCTGCTGCCGAGCGTGGCCCGCCATGAACTGGCCGAACTGACTTTGGAGGTGATCGGACGCTCTCAGGCCCTGGTTCAGACCCTGCCGTCACCCCTGGTGCGTCAGCGCATCGCTGTGCTGGTGCATGAGATGAACAGCTACTATTCCAACCTGATCGAGGGGCACCGCACCTTTCCGCGCGACATTGAAAAAGCGTTGCGCGACGACTTTTCCCCTCATGCAGAGCAGCGCGCCAACCAGCACCTCGCACGGGCGCACATTGCCGTTGAGCAGGCGATGCGGAAACGCTTACTGGAGGAGCCGGATCTGCGCATTCACAGCACCGGATTCATCGCCTGGCTGCATCAGACGTTTTATCAGCAACTGCCGGAAGAATTGCAGTACGGCCAGCGCCGCAACGGCAGCCGTTATCGGATCGAGCCAGGCCAGCTGCGCAGCTTCGAAGTCGGGGTTGGCAGACATCAACCGCCTCATCATGCCGCCCTGCCCGTCTTTCTGGAGCGTTTCGAGGCCTTTTATGGCAGCGACCGCATTCTGCCGACCAATCAACTGCTCGCCCTTGCCGCCGCCCACCACCGGCTCGCCTGGATCCATCCCTTCGCCGATGGCAACGGGCGCGTGGCGCGCCTGCAGTCGCAGGCCTGGCTGATCCGCTGCCAGGCAGACGGCGCCGGACTGTGGACCCTGTCACGTGGACTGGCCCGGCAGCAAGCCGCGTATTACGAACACCTCAGCGCTGCCGACCAGGGCCGGCGCAACGACCTCGACGGTCGCGGCAACCTCAGCGACAAGGGTCTGGCCGACTTCTGCCTGTTTTTCCTGCGCTGCATGCGCGACCAGATCGACTTCATGGCCTCGCTGTTCGAGCTGCCCACGCTTGCGGCACGCCTGCAAACCCACCTCCACCTCGCCCACCCCGATTGGAGCCTGCGCGAGCGCGAACACATCGGCCGGATCCTCAAGGCCGCGCTGATCGATGGTGAAATCGACCGCGCCACCGCCACCCGCGCCGCCGGCGTCAGCCCCGCAACAGGCACCAAACTCATCCGCAAAGCCCTCGATGCCGGCCTGCTCACCACCCCCTCTCCCAAGGGCGCCCTCAGCCTCGTCTTTGATTCAAACGTCCTCGAATCGTACTTTCCGAAACTGTATCAGGATTTGCCGGGATGAATCCACGCGGGCAGGACCGTCTATCAAGAAGCAGGAACGATATTCGCTACACCCCCAAAGCTCCAAGGCGGCGAGACGCCCGCTCACGGAATCTTGAGCAGCTCCTTTTCCGTCCAGGAATCGGTGCGACCCGCTTCCTTGTCGCGAACCGCCTTGAGGAAATCCTCTGAGATGGGCTCCGCCCCATGCTCCCACTCGCGCCGGATGTAGGTGAGGATGGCCGCCAGAGGTTCATCGCCCAAGGCACCCAACGGGGGCATGTCGAGCTGGTAACGCCGCTTTTTGACCGTGATGTAGCCACGCACGCCGTGCAGGACGATGCGGCTGAGCCGGTCGGGCGAGCCGGTGACCCATTCGGAATCCACCAGCGGCGGGGCGATGCCATCGAGGCCTGAACCATTGGGCTGATGGCAGCCGGCGCAGATGCCAACATACAGCGCCTTGCCCATCTCATAACGACTCTGCTCCTCGGCCGTCAGCGGGCGCGGCGGCTGGTACCCTGCGGGCACAGGCTTGCCCGGCCAGGTCAGCATGTCCGCCACCTTGTCGGTACCGGGTGTGTCCAGAAACGCCGGCCTGGCGTCGAGCTTCACCTTCCGGCGTGCAAAGTCTGCCGCATTCGCGGCGAAACCCGCGAGCAGCGTTTTGCGCGGCGTGGCACCGGCCTTTTCGGCGAGGGCCAGGAACCGTGAGACACGGACGGGATCGCGTTCGCTGGCCACACAGCCCGCCAGGCTGGGGATCAGCGTCTTGCCGCTGCCCGTGGCCAGGCAATGCTCGAGCAGCTCCAGTTCGCGGCCCTTGATCCCGCTGAGGATGGCGTCGGGCAGGTAGGGGTGATCGGGCACGCGACTGACCATCGCCGCCATGGCCTGATCGGCCTTCGCGTCCTGGCACTCGCCCAGCGTCAGGGCGATTTGGGTCTGCACCTGCGAGTCCGATTCGGTGGCGGAGCGGGCGATGAGCCTGGCCACCACCGCGGCCCGCCCTTCCCCCGCCAGAAAACCTTCCGCGATGCGCACGGCACCGTTGCGCACGCGGGCATCGGCGTCCGCGAGCGCGGCCTCGACCACCGGCCAGCTGCTCTTGCCCAGGCCATCGAGCGTCCACAAGGCATGCAGGCGACCCAGCGCGACCTCGCCGCGCGTGAGCGCTTCCAGCGCCGGGACGAGCGTCGCATCCGCACGCTCGACCAGCAGGCGCTGCGCGGTTTCCCGGTGCCAGGAATTGGGGTGCGCAAGGAGGGGGACGAGCTCGGCAGGGTCAAGCTTTGCCAGATTTTGGGCAGGACGTGTCTTGGCATTCTCAGGAACGATGCGCCAGATCCGGCCCAGGCCGCGCGGCTCCACCAGATCATGCTCCTGGATGTACTTTTCCAGGTAGGGACTGAGGGAGATGCGATGCTGGATGATGCCCCGGTAAAAATCGATGACGTACAGCGCGCCATCGGGTCCCGTGGTCAGGCTGACTGGACGGAAGCGTTCATCCGTGGAGGCGAGAAACTCGCGCTTCTCGTAGGCCTCACGCGCCACGAGCTTGCCTTCTTCCATGGTGAGAAGGTCCCGCTTCACGAGATGCAGCGCCGGTTCGCAGGCAAAGGCATTGCCCAGAGCATCCGCCGGGAAGAGATCGCCCCGGTAAATCCAGGGGGAGCACGCGGCGGTGAAATTCTTGATCTTGTGCCCCTCCATGTTCTCCGGGATGTAGGCGCGGTTGGTGCCGGGAGTCACCCGGATCGGCCACACGGCCTGGTTCACCGGCGGGTTGATGCGACCTCCGGACTTCGCGTAGTGCGGATTGCGCAGCCGGTAATGCGAGGGCCACATGTCGCCCTGCAGGTGACCGGAGTTGAAGTTGTAATAGAGACGGCCGAAGTCGTCCTGACTCAGCCCATACTGGCCGCGCATGGACGAGAGGCTGCGGTCGAAATGGCCTGCGCCACGCCAGCGAAACCGCGCCGCGTATTCCGCAAAGTAGATCCAGTTGTCCAGCGCCCAAAGCGGCGAGTTCGCGCCATGTTCCGGGTTCGCCAGTTCGGGGCGACCCGGGATGGTTTGCGCGCCCGCATCCTGCGCCACCACGATCTTCTCATCCGCCTTGCCATCGCCATCCTTGTCCGGGCAATACC
>JAEYYS010000140.1 GCA_023428335.1 Verrucomicrobiota bacterium
ATCCACAGCGTGCCCCGGCGCTCCCGCCGTTTGTTGAACCAGCGACTGAACCGCTCCTTCACCTCCTTCACGAACAGCGACAGATCGCAGAACCGCCGCTGGATCCGCTCCAGCTTCGCCGTCGCCAACGACTCCATCCCCAGCCGCCGCAGTTCCGCCAGCTCCTGGCGCAGCAGGCCAATGAACTCCCGGCTGTAGAGCAGGCGCAGGTGCTCAAAGAGCTTCTCCTCGCCATCGGCTCCTGCGAAGCGCTCCAGCCAGATCTGCCGCTTCGGCACCTCGACCAAGGCGTGGAAGTGGTTGCCCATGATGCAGTAGGTGACCAGCCGCACCCCGCAGAACTCACTCATCTTCCAGAGCAGGCGCCGCAGCGCCTCCTTCTCCACGTCATCGAAGAAGACCTCCCCACCGCAGGTGCGCGACATGACATGGTAGGTGTTGGTCTCCCAGACCTCCCGTCCCAGCACCCGCCGCCGGCCACCCGACCACGACCGCGCGGCAGGATACGGCCCCGTTTTCGCCTCAATCCCCACCAGCGGGTCCACCTCCACAGCCAACTCTTCTTCAACGCGTTGCCTCGTTTTCATGGCGCCATTTTCGCTTGAAAAGCAACGAGGGTCAAGCACTGAATGCCTGGCACCTTTTTCCTTTTTGGCGCAGCCAGCACGGGACTCAGCCGCCGAGTCGTCGGCGGGCCACGCCCGCGGCGACCGGGCCGGCCTGGGTGGAGGCGGAGTTGCGACCGGACAGCGGCGAGGGCCTCACGGTACTGTTGCCGGGCGGTGCCTGCGTGCACAGCATGCCTGGCATCTTCTTATTGCATTATTTACGACTTGGCCAGCTCCGCTTCCAGCGGCTGAGATTCCAACTGGGCACATAATGCCTGGCATCTTTGTGCGAAGCGCAAGTGTTGCGGAGGCGAGCGAGTGACACCCGCCAGCACGCAAGACATGACCCGAGCCGGAGGCGTGGCCGGTTGGTGCAGCGCCCCATTATGCGGCATGACCAGGACACGCTCACGCACTCCGCAAGACATCATCGAAGCCAACGACTCACGCACTCCCCAACGCTCGCCGCATAATGCCCAGCTCAGGCTCCGGGCGGCGGGTTGGAGGCGTCGATGGGTGATGCTTCTTTGTTCTCGATGTTGCTTTCAGTAATGGTTTGCTTCTTCGCTTCGATTTGATTCATTTTTTTACCCAAAGCCGCATAGTCCAAAAACGACACAGCAAGAGCTACCAACAAAATCACAGCAACGATTGGAGTGGCATTTGCCAGCGAACCTGTTTTCCACCAAACTAATCCGCCAAAGGGAAGAGCGGTAAAAGAGACAAGTAGCACAAACCGAAAAGTTACATACGCCAGTCGAAAGAGCTGGTCTGGATTTCTGGTGCTCATCGATGGATCAGATTATTTTACCGGGCCTCTAGACGATGTTGTTGCTGGTGCACAGCATGCCTGGCATCTTCTTGTCTTCTTGCGCCGAGTTGGCAGATCCGCCTGCGGCACCAGCGCTGTGGAGGCCGGCGCAGGGATCTGGCGGGTGATCTGCTTCTTGTCCACCTTGTAACTGTACCGATATGGCCGTCCCCGGAGTTCCCTGTGGGCGATGGTATGAAAGGTCTCGACCGCCGCGGTGGGATTGTGGATGAAGTTCCCCTCCATCGTGATGGCAGCTCCGCCTGTGGCCGTGCGCGTGATCGTCTTCCTGATCAGGGACCGGTCGAGCGCCGTCATCTTCGCCGTCGAGGTGCAGCCGACGAGGCAGACGATGGTCAGGTGGGCGGTAAAGATTTTCCAGAGACGCATGGCAGGTTGGAAACGGTTTAGGGATGAAAATCAAAGAGTGGGGGTAGGGCATAGGCTCGCCGCAGTCTGGAAAGTGGACTTTGTCACGCCGGGTTTTTCTGCGCCCGCCCCGAAAAGCGTCCCGCCGCTTCCAGCGCTCAGTGCGGCTCGGTCTTGCTTTCCAGTCGACGCATGTGGGATCCAGGGCTTCAAGCAGTCGTTCATGGATTGACACTGTTTTTCTTCATGAAGCTTTTTTTCTTCGACCCTGGGGCGAATCATAAACCACATCACCACTCCAATTAAAGATGATGATCTTGTCAGGCTTCAGCCAGTATGAGAACTTAGCCTTAATCAAGGGTTGATCAGGCCCGTTGTAAGCATCTGCAAAATCGTAGTCCCAATCGGACAGCAACTCAGGAAACGGATTGGCATGTGAGCGAACAAAGATGATCCCAGGATCTCTACCTTCATTGATTCTGGCAACCACCGTTTCCGTTGATTCGCCCAGCTTTGATTCGCCTTTGTCTCCTCTGAAATACACGGCCATGGAGAGCATTTCGAGAGCAATACGTCTCTGTTTATCTTTCGTTACTTCATCACTGATCCAAGCCGAAAGCATCATTGCTGCCACCGTAACTGCAACAACTGCAATTCTCTTCCTGCCATCCATGGTGCGGGGCGAACAAGTTCGGGCGACTTGACCAGAGGACTCACCTCACTTCTTCTGCGGGAACAGCATTTTCGACATCTCGATGCCGGTTTTGGTCATGCTCGCCGTCTGTTCCTGGTAGGTTTTCAGGGTCTGCAGTTGGGCCGGGGTCAGGAACTCGGCGGCGCGTTCGGCGACAATGCGGCCGTTGACTTCGATCTGCTGGAGCTGGCGCTGGATCAGGTCGTCGGTCAGCAGGGACGGATCCAGGTTGGTCTTGCCGGCGAGATTGCCGCCGGAGCCCGGGCGCGCGCGCACCTCGGCCATGAGATCGATGAGCTGCTGCTCCTGCTGTGCGCTGAGCGGCTCCGGCGACGAGGCAAACAGCCCCTTGCCGAGCATTTCAAACTGGGTGCGCTCGGGCAGGGTTTTTTCCCAGTGCTGGAACGACTGCCAGTCGTCGTCGTGATTGAGGAACTGGCGGATCGTGTCGTCAAAGGCCGTGCGTTGCTGGTCGATCTGCTCGCCGATCGCCTGCCGCTGCGCGGAGGTCAGCTTGTCGTCCATCAATTTCAGGCTCAGCTCGGTCTGCGTCTTCTGTCGCTCGACAAGCAGCTTCTTGAAATGCTCCCGTTCCTGCGGGCTGAGTTGGAGCTGGTCGAACAACCGCGCGTAGGCGATGTCGATCTGCAGCGCCTGCTGGCGCTCCATGGCCTCGCGCATGCCGGGCGCGTTCATCATTTCCCGCAGGCCGGCCCGGCTCGGTGACGCGGGGGCAGCGGCCGATGCCGCCGGTGCCGGCGCAGCCGCCACCGGCGGTGGGGCCGGTTGCTCCGCGCGACGCTCCAGCTCGCGCTTCAGGCTGGCGATGGTGCGCATCGCCTCGGTGAGTTCGGTCTCCAACACGGCCAACCGCGGATCCGGCTCCGGCGAACGTCCCAGAACCCAGGCGAGGGCCAGCAGCGAACCGGCCGAGGTCAGGCCGAGCAGAACAAGGGCGGCATTTTTCATGCGCCAAAATTACCATGCCTCGACCGAGGCGACCAGAGGCAACTGAACAGGCTGCTGCGGTGGCATGTCCTTTCGACGGCGGAGGTGTCAGGCTCCGGCGAGTTTCTCAAGCGGTTCAATGGCGTCCACGAGCAACCGTTCCCCCATCACGTGCAGTTGACTGCGAGTGGGCGGCTGCGATGCCAGAAGGCCGTAGGCGCAGGTGTGGAGGGCTTCGTCGAAGTCCTCTACGCGGTCTTGTTTCAGGAGTTGGCGAATGCCCTGTCCGGCTTGAAGAGCAAGCTCCTGCCAGCGGGCTGGGAAGCGGATCTTGAGGGCATCCCCCCAAAGCGGCCCCCAATCGAGCAAAGTATCTTCGTGCTTCCTTTCGGCCAGCAGAGCCAGTGCGAGAACACGCCCGAGGTCCTTGTTGCTACGCTTGATGCGGCGTCCGCCGATCAGACCACTCATTGTCTGCTGGCCGATGCTGGGATGGTGCAGCAAGTTGGCGAGGGCCATCATTTCCGGTCGTGCGATACCGATGCCAAACTCCGTGGCAACAGGCTGGAAGTCGGCCAGCGAGAGGAAGCCAAAGCTGCACAGGCTGAAATGCCCCTTGGCGGTGGGCAGGCGGATGTAGCGCTGACCGAGATCGTCCGGAGACTCCGGCACGGTGAGCAGTTCGATGAACCAATCCTGCGAGCCTGGCGGCTGAAGTCGAGCCACCGGCAGTTCATGGTCCGGTGTGTGAGCCGTGCCAGGAGCTGGAAATTCTTCGGTGGGATGAAATGTCCAGTCAGCGGCAAACAGGCGCTCAGTGACGGCAATGCCCACTGGAATGGCATGGATGCGCGGTGAGAGCAGGCAGTCGGCATCCTTGGTGCGAACCTGTAGGGATGGGTTGTCCCCAAAAAAGCAGTAGCCTGCGGCGAGACTGCCGATGACGACCAGATTATCACGGCAATCTTCCGGGATGGCTGCAGCGACCTGGGCAAGAGCTGCGCGTGGTGAGATGAGCTGGCTGGATTGGCTCATGGGGTATCTCCTTTCGGGGCAAGCGCCTGGAGGAATTCCAAGGCCTGGGATTCAAGCCTCATTTCATGCAGATCCAGCAAGCATTCCACGGGATCCGCCCAAAGCACGCCCTCGCCATCCGTTTCTGAAAAGCGATACGGATAGCGAACTGCATGGATCACCAAACGAGCCGGCTCTCCCTGTCGAGCGGGCTTCAGGGCAGGATCAAGCTGACGCAGGAAACCCAGCTCAGGCTGACGTACGGGATGGTACAAGGTCAAATCGAGTCTCGGCGTGCCAATGAGGTCGATGGACGGATGCCAATGTCGTGCCCCAAGAACGCCGGCGATGGCGACGCCTTCGGGACGCAGCTTTTGGAGTCGGCCCAGGAGCGACTCCACCGAGCGCGGCTGGCCTGAGTGATCGGCAAAGCGTAACGTGTGACGCACTTTGTCGGCATCCATCACCAGTCGGAACCATTCGTCCTTGGGAAAGGCTTTCAGTTCCACCCGGCGATCCGAATGTCGAATGAGGTACTTGTCGAGCTTCTCAAGGGCTGAGGCCACGGTGGGATAAGAACAGCCGGCGGCTTGACCAATCCAACGGGAGGTGAGCGGCCCAGCGCGGCGAATCCACTGATTGATCAGAATGCGCAGGATGTCGTAAGCCGGCTTGGCACTCATCAGGGAATCCATGCAGGCATGGAAAGCTCGTTCCTCCGATGCCTTTTCAAGCAGGAGGCTCTGCATCGCTTCGTCTGGATCATTCGGCACGCCCTGAATCCGATCCTTCTGGGATAGGCAAAGGCTCAGACGCTGCAGGATCTCGGGTCGCAGCACCTGCGAGACACGATCCCACTCCTCGCGCAGTCGAGGCAGCGTGATCGCCGAGTTCACCAGCAACAGGCATCCGCGCAACTCAGCCTTTTCGCTGAGCTGATAGGCTAGCTTCAGGAGTGCGCCGGTCAAGGCGCGTTGAGAATCCACGCCCGCCTCCACCTCAATCAAGACATCCCCAACCTGGGCCGACTCTTTGCCCTGGCGCTGAATTCGAGGCGAATGGGAAGCCGTGTCCTTCATGGCCTCAACTTGCAGGTTTAATGTTAAACCTGCAAATGAATATTAAAGTTGCAATTCAATCTGCAAGTCGCGAGTTCAGCCTGAACGAACCAAGGGCGGCGATACGCCCAGAGTCACTCGCCCCCCTGCCAACCCCGCCTCACTGCGCGTTCCTGCAGAGCGTGCGAAGGCGGTAAATCCTGCTGCAAACGCAGGCCTAACCTCAGCCAATGTGCCCCTGGTAGGCAGCGGCGTCCATGAGGGCGTCGGCGGCGCCGGGCGCGAGCTTCATCTTGAAGATCCAGCCGGCGCCATAGGGGTCGCTGTTGATCAGGCCAGGCTCGGCGGCGAGCGCGGGGTTGATCTCGACGATCTCACCGGCCACCGGCGCATAGATGTCGCTGGCGGCCTTGACCGACTCGATAACGCAGACCTGCTGGCCGGCGGTCACCGGCCCGAGCTTGGGCGGATCGACAAAAACCACATCGGTCAGCTCGGCCTGGGCATGGTCGGTGATGCCGACGGGGGAGATTTCCAGACTCGGATCGACCCACTCATGGGTGTCGCGGTAACGCAGGTGCTCGGGGATGAGGCTCATGGCAGAGTTCAGGCTAGAGCGGAAAGCGCGCCGCGGAAACTGAAAAACGCATCAGACCCAGCCCATGGCCTGCATGCGGCCGTGGATGGCGTCCTTGGCCTCCAGCAGTTCGCCAATCGGATCCCAGCGACCGCTGGTGAGGGCGTCGTGGGCGGTGGCGGGCAGGCTGACCTTGGCGGTTTGGTCGCCAAAGCGGACTTCCTGGTTGGCGACATCGACGGTGACCTCGATTTTGGGGTCGGCCTCGACGGCGGCGGCGATGCGGGCGATGTCCTCGGCCGAGGCGCAGACGCAGGGGATGCCGAGGGTCGTGCAGTTGCCAAAGAACATCTCGGCGAAGCTCTGGGCGATGATGGCGCGGAAGCCGAAGCGGTAGAGGGCCTGCGGGGCGTGCTCGCGCGAGCTGCCGCAGCCGAAGTTGCTGCCGGAGAGCAGGATCGAGGCTCCCTGGAAGCGCGGGTTGTCGAGCGGGTGACCGGTCGGCTTGCCGTCCTTGTCGAAGCGCACGTCGTAAAAGGCGAACTCGCCCAGTCCGTCAAAGGTGACGCACTTCATGAAACGGGCGGGAATGATGCGGTCGGTGTCGATGTCGGAGCCGGGGACGTGGACAGCGGTGCCGGAAACCTGGGTGATCTTTGCGAGGGCCATGGAACGGGCAATTTAGGCGCGGAATCGGCCGCGAGCAACTGTTTCAGGCAACCGGGCGGGCGCGGTGGAACACCCAGCCGAGGCCGGCCCCAAAGCCGAGACCGTAGCAGAGCCCCCAGGACAGCTTGGCCAACACCGCCGCCTGCGTCCCGGTCAGACCCTCCGGATTGCCGGCCTTGAAGCGGGCCAGCCAAAAATCGTACATCGCCCAACTGCCGGCAAAGTAACCGGCGGTGTGCAGGACAAAAAAGCCGGCGAACAGGGCCAGCCAGCCGGCCCCCGTGCCGAGCCGCCAGCGCGCCAAACCCGCGAACGCGGCGCAGCCGAGCAGGGCCCCCAGCCACTCGCCCCCACGGTTGGGCAGCGCGAACCAGGCGACACTCCACAGCAGGGCATAGGCGCCAAAGGCGGGCAGGAAGACCCGGTAGAAGCGACCGACCCCGCCGGCCAGCGGCCCGAGCACGAGGCCGGAGAGGCCGAGGAAAACCGCGGCGATGGCGGCATACATCGCCGGTTCGCCGCCCAGTTGGCGGAAGGCCCCGGCGGCAAAGGCCCAGATGGAAAACGAGGCCAGGCTGACGGCGGCAAAGCCGAGGGCACCGTGCAGCAGGTCGCGGACAAGGGAACGGGCGGCGGTCATGGACGAGACAACGCCACCGACCGGCCCGCTCTCACAAGCGACGGAAATGTCAGAATGCCAAGCACATGAATCCAAAGCGCGGCTGCAGTCGAATACTGCAA
>JAEYYS010000195.1 GCA_023428335.1 Verrucomicrobiota bacterium
GTGCGCGCGTCGTCTACGAGGCGCACGCCGTGGTCTTCCAGCCGGCGGCGGGATGAGGGCAGTGGCAGATGACGCCCGCGGCTGCCGGGCCTGATGGGGCGTGCCCGCGCTGCCACGGTCGTTGGCCGTGGCAGCAAGCATCAAGTCGCGCAGGGCCAAGTTCCCGGCGGAATGCGGCGGAATGCGGCGGGTGCCGGTCAGGGCGTGGGCTGGGCTGCCGGCAGTTCAGCCAGCGCTGACGTCTGACGGGTGCTGGGTCCGGCGGCGAGCCGGCTGTCGGCATTGCGGACGTTGAGCAACTCGGTCAGGTGCTGGCGCAGTTCGTGGGCTGGTGCGGAGCGGCGCAGTTCGGTGAGTTCGATCAGAAGGCGCACGGCGCGGATGGCGCTGTCGAAGTTATCGTTCAAACCAATGGAAGATGGCATGGCATGAGGGCAGGGTGAAACGTGCGATTCGAGCGGGTATAACTCGTCGCGATGGATAACATGACGCGTCCGTTTCCATGCCGGCGGCATGGATGCATGAAGATAGGCGCAAGCCTATCTTGCGCGCAGGTCGGGACGCGCGGCGGGTTTTGTCCTTCTTGGGCAGTCCAGCCGGTTCACGGCTTCATAAGGGACTGCCCGGATTAAGCTCGGCTGGCGATCATCCGGTGGCTCGCCAGTCGGCCATGCACCGGGCTTCCGGCCTTGGGCCGGTGCGGTTGCGGGTGGCGTTTGTGGGTCATGGCGATGGTTCCGTGTCTCCTACGGGAGGATAACTATGAATCTAGCACGGAAACATTTTTTTGCAAGGGCCGCGGCTTTTGGTTGTCGGCGCGAACTCACCGCCTAGCCTGATCGGCCAATCCAACCATGAGTAACACTTATTCGTTAGACGCCTTCCTTGATCAAATCCGGCACCGGGATCCCGGCCAGCCGGAGTTTCATCAGGCCGTGGAAGAAATCCTGGTCAGCCTGTGGCCCTATGTGCAGCAGCATCCCAAGTATCTGGAAAGCGGCCTGCTGCAGCGGTTGGTCGAGCCGGAACGCACCATCATTTTCCGCGTGCCGTGGATCGACGACAGCGGCCGGGTGCGCGTGAATCGCGGCTACCGGGTCCAGATGAACAGCGCGATCGGACCCTACAAGGGCGGCCTGCGCTTTCATCCGACGGTGAACCTGAGCGTGCTGAAGTTCCTGGCGCTCGAGCAGGTGCTGAAGAACTCGCTGACGACGCTGCCAATGGGTGGCGGCAAGGGCGGGGCCGACTTCGATCCCAAGGGCTGCAGCGACAACGAGGTGATGCGTTTCTGCCAGTCGTTCATGACCGAGCTGTTTCGTCACATCGGTCCGGCCATCGACGTGCCGGCGGGCGACATCGGTGTCGGTGCCCGTGAGATTGGCTTCATGTACGGCCAGTACAAGCGGCTCGCCAACGAGTCGTCCTGCGTGCTCACCGGCAAGGGCCTGGCCTATGGCGGCAGCTTGATCCGTCCCGAGGCCACCGGTTACGGCTGTGTGTATTTCGCCCAGGAGATGCTCAAGCGCCGCGATGCGACCTTTGACGGCCGGCGGGTGGTGATTTCGGGATCGGGCAACGTCTCCCAATTCGCCGCCGACAAGTGCCTGGAATCGGGTGCCAAGGTGGTCTCAATGTCGGATTCCAATGGCACCGTGCACATGCCCGAGGGGATTACCCGCGAGCAGCTCGACTGGCTGGTCGATCTGAAGAACCGCCGGCGCGGCCGCATCATCGAATTCGCCCGTCACTTTGGGCTGCCTTATCTGGAGAATCAGAAGCCCTGGGGCATTGCCTGCGACATCGCGCTGCCCTGCGCCACGCAGAACGAGCTCAACGAGGAGGCGGCGCGCGAGCTGGTCAAAAACGGCTGCTTCTGCGTTGCCGAGGGCGCCAACATGCCGTCGACCCTGGGCGCGGTTGAAGTTTTCCTGGCCGCCCGGATTCTGTACGCGCCGGGCAAGGCCGCCAACGCTGGCGGTGTCGCCACCAGCGGGCTGGAGATGAGCCAGAATGCCCTGCGCCTGTCGTGGTCGCGCGGCGAGGTCGACGAGCGCCTGCATGCGATCATGCAGAGCATCCATCACTCCTGCCTGGAGTACGGCACGGAGGCGGACGGCTTTGTCAACTACGTCAAGGGCGCCAACATCGCCGGCTTCGTCAAGGTCGCCGACGCCATGCTTGCCCAGGGCGTGGTCTGAAGACGCAGGGCGGGTGCCGTGTCGGACCGGCGCGGCACCCGCTGGCGAGCCAGGTTGCGCGCGTGCGCCGCCTGGAGGCATGGATCAGCGGTCGGCGAGCAGGCGTTGCCCGACGGGAAACCGCTGCCACAGGGGATCAGATTGCGGCGGCGGCGTCTTCGAAGCCGTCCTCGGCGACCGGTTTGAGGATCATGCCGGCGGCGACGGTGTTGTTGGTCTGCTCGTCGACGAGGACGAAGCTGCCGGTGATGCGGTTGTTGGCGTAGGCGTCGAAGAAGATGGGCGTGGCGCAGCGGATGCGCACGCAGCCGATGTCGTTGAGGGCGAACTCCTGGCTGTCCTGGCTCTTTTCCAGGGTGCTGATGTTCACCTTGTACAGCACATCGGTGACGATGGCGCGCACGTCATTGGTGGTGTGGCGCAGGTGGAAGCGGCCGCGTGGCTTGAGCGTTTTCTTGTCGCTGAACCAGCAGATCATGGCATCGAACTCCTGTTCGGTGTGCACGGGTTCGCTGGCCTTGACGATCATGCCGCCGCGGCTGGTGTCGATCTCGTCGGCGACGGTGAGGCTGTAGCTGAGCTGGGGGATGGCCTGCTCCTGCGGGCCGGTGAAGGTGTGGATGCCGGTGATGCGGGTTTTCATGCCCGAGGGTAGCACGCTGACCTCGTCGCCGACGCGGAAGGTGCCGCTGGCCATGCGGCCGGCGAAACCGCGGTAGTCGTGCAGGTTGCCGAGTTTGGGATCCTCGGCATCGGAGATCGGGCGGATGACCCACTGGACGGGGAAGCGTGCCTTGTCGGCGGCGGTTTCGGCATGCACCTGCACGGTTTCGAGGTGTTCGAGCAGGCTGGGGCCGTCGTACCAGTCCGTCTTGGCCGAGCGCTCGACGACGTTGTCGCCATTGAGGGCGCTGATCGGGATGGGGCGGATGTTGGGGGTGTATTCCAGGCCCTGGGCGAAGGCCATGTAGTCGGCGACGATCTTGTGGTAGGTGTCCTCGTCGAAGTCGACGAGGTCCATCTTGTTGACCGCCAGGACGATCTGGTTGATGCGCAGCAGGCTGGCCAGGTAGGTGTGGCGCATCGTCTGCTCGATGACGCCGAGGCGGGCGTCGATCAGGATGATGGCAAGGTCGGCGGTCGAGGCGCCGGTGACCATGTTGCGGGTGTACTGGATGTGGCCCGGGGTGTCGGCGATGATGAACTTGCGCTTCGGCGTGGCGAAGTAGCGGTAGGCGACGTCGATGGTGATGCCCTGCTCGCGTTCGGCGCGCAGGCCGTCGGTCAGCAGGGCCAGGTTGACGTGGGCGTCACCGCGGCGCTTCGAGGATTCTTCGACGGCGAGCAGCTGGTCTTCAAAGATCGACTTCGAATCGTACAGCAGGCGGCCGATGAGCGTGCTTTTGCCATCGTCCACGGAACCGGCCGTGGTGAAGCGGAGCAGGGAGGATTCGGCGGCGTCGACCACCGGAGTCGACTGTGGAAGATCGGAGATGGAAGAGGGCATGGAAGATGGGAGATCGGAGATGGGAGATCGGGACTCAGGAGGCGCGTGGTTCGGTGGAGCGGGTCAGGCCGCCTCAAAAATAGCCTTCCTTCTTGCGGTCCTCCATGGCGGTTTCGGAGCGCTTGTCGTCGGCGCGGGTGCCGCGCTCGGTCTGGCGGGCGGCGGCGACCTCGGCGATGATCTCGTCGAGGGTGGCGGCGGTGCTGGCGACGGCGCCTGTGCAGGTGGCGTCACCGACGGTGCGGAAGCGGATGACGCGCTCGGCGACGCGCGGCTTTTCCTCGTCGAGCAGCGGGATGAAGCCGGTTTCGGCGTCGAGCAGCTGGCCATGGCGCTCGATGATGCGGCGGGTGTGGCTGAAGTACAGGCTGGGCAGGGGGATGTTTTCCTGGCGGATGTACTGCCAGACGTCCATCTCGGTCCAGTTGCTGAGCGGGAAGACGCGGAAGTGTTCGCCGAAGTGCTTGCGGCCGTTGAAGATGTTCCAGAGTTCCGGGCGCTGGTTTTTCGGGTCCCACTGGCCGAATTCGTCGCGGTGGCTGAAGAAGCGTTCCTTGGCGCGCGCCTTCTCCTCGTCGCGGCGACCGCCGCCGAGGCAGGCGTCGAACTGGTGCTCCTCAATGGAGTCGAGCAGGGTGACGGTCTGCAGCTTGTTGCGGCTGGCGTAGGGGCCCTTCTCCTCCTGGACGCGGCCGTCGTCGATGCTCGTCTGGCCGCTGCCAACGACGAGCTGGGCGCCGATCACGTTGACGAAC
>JAEYYS010000223.1 GCA_023428335.1 Verrucomicrobiota bacterium
GGCGATGACCGCCTTGACGCCGAGCATCCAGGTACCCTTCGCCGCCCAGTCGCGGCTGGAGCCCATGCCGTAGTCCTCACCGCCGATGACGACGGTCGGGGTGCCGGCCTTTTGGTAGGCGACGGCGGCGTCATAGATCGACATCTCCGTGCCGGCGGGCTGCAGCAGGGTGTCGCCACCCTCCTTGCCACCGAGCATGAGGTTCTTGATGCGGACGTTGGCGAAGGTGCCGCGGGTCATGATGCGGTCGTTGCCGCGGCGGCTGCCGTAGCTGTTGAAGTCGGCCTGGGCGACGCCGTTTTCTTCCAGGTGACGGCCGGCCGGGCTGGTCTTCTTGATGGCGCCGGCCGGGCTGATGTGGTCGGTCGTGACGCTGTCGCCAAAGATGCCGAGCGGACGCGCGCCGTGGATCTCGGCGATGTCGCGCGGCTCCATGCTGAAGTCCTCGAAGAAGGGCGGATGCTGGATGTAGGTGCTCTTGGCGTTCCAGCCATAGACGAGGCCGGTCGAGCCGGGGATCTCGTTCCACTTCGGGTTCTGGCTGGCGAAGTCGGTGTACAGCGCGCGGAAGACGTCCGGCGAGAGGGCGGTGAGCATGACCTCGCGGATCTCCTCGAGGCTCGGCCAGATGTCCTTCAGGTAGACACCGCTGCCGGGAACGATTTCCTCGGTCGACAAATCGATGTCGACCGTGCCGGCGATGGCGTAGGCGACGACGAGCGGCGGGCTCATCAGGAAGTTGGCCTTGATGCTCTGGTGCACGCGCGCCTCGAAGTTGCGGTTGCCGGAGAGCACGCTGGCGGCGACGATGTCCTCGGCGCGGACGACGTCCTCAATGCCGGGATCGAGCGGGCCGGAGTTGCCGATGCAGGTGGTGCAGCCGTAGCCGACGGTCTGAAAGCCAAGCTTGTCGAGTTCCTGCTGCAGGCCGGTCTTGGTGAGGTAATCGGTCACCACGCGGCTGCCCGGGCCGAGGCTGGTCTTGACCGCCGGCTTGACGGTCAGGCCCTTGGCGTTGGCCTTCTGCGCCAGCAGGCCGGCGGCGAGCATGACGCTGGGGTTGCTGGTGTTGGTGCAACTGGTGATGGCGGCGATGAGCACGCTGCCATGGCTGATGACATCCTTTTCACCGCCCTTGCTGTCGACCTTCACTTCCCAGAGTGGGTAGGCGGGTTCGGCGTTCTCCTCAATGGCCACGCCCTCCTGAGCGCCGAGCGCCTGGGAGACCGAGCCGCCTTCCGGTTCGGCGTCGAGGCTGGCCGGCAGGTTGTCGGGCGCACCGAGGCTGACTTCCGGCTTTTTGCCGTAGCCCTGCGGGGTCGGCTTGGCGAGCATCTCCTCCCAGGTCTGCTTGAGGGCATCGACGGTGATGCGGTCCTGCGGACGCTTCGGGCCGGCCACGCTTGGCTGGATCTGGCCGAGGTCGAGCTCGAGTTCGCTGCTGAATTCGATTTCGCCCTTCTTCGGGATGCCGAACATGCCCTGGGCGCTGAAGTAGTTCTTGAAGGTCGCGCACAGCTCCTCGCTGCGGCCGGTGCCGCGCAGGTAGTTGACGCTCTCCTCGTCGACCGGGAAGAAGCCCATGGTCGCGCCGTACTCGGGCGCCATGTTGGCGATGGTCGCGCGGTCGGGCAGCGGCAGGCTTTCGGCGCCGGGGCCGTAGAATTCGACGAACTTGCCGACCACCCCGTGCTTGCGCAGCATCTGGGTGCAGTGCAGGGCGAGGTCGGTGGCGGTGACGCCCTCGCGCAGGGCGCCGGTGACGTACACGCCGACGACTTCCGGCACCAGGAAGGTGACCGGCTGGCCGAGCATGCCGGCTTCGGCCTCAATGCCGCCAACGCCCCAGCCGACGACGCCCAGGCCGTTGATCATGGTGGTGTGGCTGTCGGTGCCGACGAGGGTGTCCGGGTAATAGACGCCATCCTTCTCGAGCACGCCCTTGGCGAGGTACTCCAGATTGACCTGGTGCACGATGCCGATGCCGGGCGGCACGACCTTGAAGGTGTCGAAAGCCTGCTCGCCCCACTTGAGGAATTCGTAGCGCTCGCGGTTGCGCTCGAACTCGAGCTCAAGGTTCCTGTTGAGCGCCTCCTGGGTGCCGGCGAAGTCGACCTGCACGCTGTGGTCGACGACGAGGTCAACCGGCACCAGCGGCTCGATCATCTTCGGGTTCTTGCCGAGTTCATGGACCTTGCTGCGCATGGCGGCGAGGTCGACCAGCAGCGGCACGCCGGTGAAGTCCTGCAGGACGATGCGCGCGACGGTGAAGGGGATCTCGTAGTCGCCCGGGTTCTTGGCGTTCCAGTTGGCGAGGTTGGCGACGTCCTTCTCAGTCACTTTCTTGCCGTCGAGGTTGCGCAGCAGCGACTCCAGCACGATGCGGATGGAGATCGGCAGCCGGGAGACCTTGCCGACGCCCTGCTTCTCCAGTTCGGGCAGGGAGTGGAATTTGCCGGGGGCGCCGGAGCCGGTGGGGAAGGTGCTGAGGGTGTTCATGAGGGTGAAAGGGGCGGAAACGGGGAAAGAAGGCATGCCGCCGCGTCGCGCAAGTCCGATCGCGCGTTCGCGGCCGAAAGCCGGCGGATTTTTGGCGGTTGTCGGGCCTCAGCGCGGCTCCAGGGCCAGGACCAGGCGCTCGTAGCCGAGGGTGCGATCGAAGGCGGCCTCGTGCTCGACCCGCTCGACGGCCTCGACGACGCTCAGCCTGGCGACCTTTTCGCAGCAGAGGCGCAGCAGGGTGCGCAGGATCAGGCGCGCGTGCGGGGCGCCCAGGCAGAGGTGGTTGCCGAAACCGAAGGACAGGTGCGGGTTCGGCTTGCGGTCGAGGCGGACCTCCTCCGGGGCGGGGAAGGCGGTCGCGTCGAAATTGGCCGAGGACCAGCACAGCGAGATGCGCTGGCCGGGCGGCACTTCGACGCCGTGCAATTCGGCGCCGGCCGGGCAGACGCGGCCGATGTGGGTGAGCGGCATGAAGACGCGGAAAAATTCCTCGCTGGCGAGGGTGATGCGCTTCGGATCGGCGCGCAGGAATTCCAGCGCCTCGGGATGCTCCGCCAGGTGGCCGAGCGCGCAGGCGATGCTGTGGATGATGGTGTCGCGACCGCCGGCAAAGGCGAGGTTGGCGAAACCCAGGCACTCCTCGCGGGTCAGGCGTCGGCCGCGGAACTCGGCCTGCACGAGGGCGCTGAAAAAGTCGTCGCCGGGCTCGGCCGCCGCCTTGTCGAACTTCCGTTCCAGGTAGGCATCGAGCACGGTGCCCTTCTTGAACTCGCCGCCGGTGACCTTGAAGACGTGGATGCCCCAGCCGATCCAGGTCTCGGCCTCGGCCTCGGCGGTGTTGAGCAGGTAGGTCAGGGCACGCGACTGCACCGGCAGGGCGAAGTCGTTCACCACCTCGATCCGGCCGCGCTGCAGGGCGTCGTCGAGGAAGCCGCCGATGAGGGCCTCGACCCGGGCGATCATTTCCGGTTCCTTGGCGCGCTGGAAAAACGGTTCAACGATGGCGCGGTAGTCCTCGTGCTCGGGTGGATCGGTTTCGATCGGCAACTGGCGCACCGAGCGCACCTCCTCCTCCGACGGGATGGGCACGCGGAAGGGGGCGTCGGAACTGAAGGTCTGCCAGTCCTTCGCCGCCCGCCGCACATCCTCATGGCGCAGGATCATCGTGATCTCCTCGCCATGGAAGGGACACTTCAGCACGCCATCGGCGGCGCGGACTTCGCGGAAGGGATCGGAGAAAGCGGACATGGCGAACGATGGAGGGCGTTGGGGTTGGCTGTCAACGCGGCGCGGTGGGGTTTCGTTTCAAGGGGACTCAGGACCGTCACAAAGCCTTGTCGCCAACGGTCGGTGCCTGACCCTGAACGGCGTCAGGCAACCCGAGGGTCAGCAAGGCTCAGGGGGGAGGTGCGCGGCGAGGCTTCGCATTGGCGGCTCGCGCCGAAACCTTGTCGCCTTTGGGCGGTTGCAGGAAAGCCTCTGAATTGTCCTTTCAATAAAGATCGATGATGAATCATCCATCCTTTGCAAAAGGACACATTAAGGTCGGCAACTTTTCGTTAGCCCGCTTGCATCACCGGACACCACACCTTCTCAAACCCAAAGCCCTCAAAGTCCCTGGCGTTGGCTGTAGCGAAGTGGCTGACGCCGTGGTGGCGGAGGGTGATGGCGAGGCGGGCGCCGATGATGTGGCGGAAGCCTGAAGTGGTTTTGGAGGCCCAGTTCCAGAGGGCTTTGCCGACCTCGGGTTCGTAGTCGCCGAACTCCCAGGCGGGATGTGTGCGGAGGGCGTCGCAGAAGGCGGTGGCCTCCTTGGCGGTCTTGGGCTTTTTGAAAACGGCGGGATTGCGGAGCTGCATGTAAAGCTCCACCAGCACGAGGCCGCAGAGCAGGAAACGCTCGCCGACGATTTCCTCCTCAAAGAAGCGGCGGGCAGCTTCGTGATGCGGCGAGCAAGGATTGGCCGCGTACAAGAAGAGGCTGGTGTCGGCCGCGAGGATCATGACGCGCTGCGCTCAAGGATGGCTTCCGCTTCGGGCCGCACATCGGCGGGATCGGCGCGGAAGTCGCCGCCGCAGTCGAGTGTGGGAAAGCGCCAGGCCTTCCTCGGCGCGGGTTCCTCGGGGAAGCGGGTGACGAAGTGTTCCGCCGCCTTGCGCATGACCTCGGAGAGCGACCAATCCTGTCGCTCGGCGATCTCCTTGAGCCGCTGGTACAACGGTTCGGGGAACTGGATTTGAGTGCGTGTCATGATGTCATTTATACATCATGCATGCAGAGATGTTAATTTGACGGCATTTCCTGCCCGAGAAACGGATTCATCACCCGCACGCCTTCGTAGTCCTGGCCATGCTGGAGGTCTTCGCCTCAGCGCACGCCTCCCGCCGGCCGGCGCCGGCGCAGCAGCAGGGACAGGACGCCGAGGGTGGTGAGCAGGGCGCGGCCGGGTTCAGGCACGACGACGATGACGCCGCTGCTGGTGAAGCGGCTGATGTCCCAGACCAGGCCGCCGTCGAGGGTGGGCAGGTTGAGCTGGCTGAGGTCGTCGTCGGCACCCGTGCGGTAGTTGCTGCCGGGATCAAAGCCGGAGAAGTCGACGCCGACCGAGCTGGTCCAGTCGAGCAGGTTGAAGACCTGGCCGGCCTCGGCGGTGAAGCCGTCGGCCCGCACGGTCAATTGCCCGGACCAGACCAGGCTGGAATCCGCGCCGGCATCAAAGACCAGTTGGTCATGCTCGCCGGCGCCGCTGACGGCGTCGACAAGGGCCTGGTAACCGGCGCTGCCGATGGCATTCCCCCCGAAGAACGGATCCACCGAGCCCTGGTTGGTGGGCTGGCGCAGATCGAGCACGACTAGGGCGCCGTTCTCGATGACGAACTTGGCCTGGGCGCTGGTCTGGAAGCTGAGGGTGCCGAACGCGGAAGACGCCGTGCCGCTGCCGGCCTGCAGGCTGGCGCCGCTGGCGAGGGTGAAGTCGCTGCCCTGCACGGTGCCCGTGCCGAGCAGGGTGGCGCCGGAGTCGATGCTCACTGCGCCGGTGCCGGTAGTGGCGCCGGTGGTGAGCAGCAGGGAGCCGGCGGCGACGCGGGTGCTGCCGGTGTAGCTGTTGGCGGCGGTGAGTTCAAGTCGACCCGGGCCGTCCTTGAGCAGGCTGCCGGCACCGCTGAGTACACCGGTCAGGCGACCATCGACATTGTCGGCGTGGACGCCGTCGGCCACCTCGATGCGGCGGACGCGGGTGCCGAGGTCGAGGTTGTTTTGCAACTCCAGCGTGTGGGTCGAGTGTGCTGAGCCCAGATGCAGGGTGCCGCTGGTGTCGCCGCCTGGGCCGCTGAGGAAGTTGCTGCTGCCCCAGGTCAGGTCGGCGGCGCTGCCGACCCCGCCGATGGCAACGATGCGGTCGGTGCCGTGGGCGCTGAAACCGCCGCTGCCGAGCAGGGCGACCTGGCCGCTGGTCTGGCCGATGGCGCGGGTGAAATCGCCGGCTTCCGCGCCGTTGAGATCGGCGCCGAGTTCCAGTACGCCGCCGCCGTAGATGCGGGTGATGCCGTTGCTGTAGGTGCGGTCGGCGCCGGCCATGCGCAAGGTGGCGCCGGCGACGTACAAGTCGGCCGGATTTGCCGTGAGGGTGTACACCGACAGGCCGGTGCCGGCAAAGATGACGGCTTGATTGGACAGGGAGTAGTCGACCGTCAGAGTGCCAGCGCTGTAGTTGGCGAAGAAGATCGAGCTGCCGGTGACCGCGCCCGAGCCGGTGATCGTGGCATGGCCGCTGCCGGTGACCAGCAGCCCGCGGCCGGCGGCGCCGACCGCCAGGTTGCCGGACCCCATGTCGAGGATCACATCGCCACCGGTGGTGTCGATCTGCAGGCTGTGGAAGTTGATGCCGGCGGTGCGGGTCAGGCTGGTGTTGATGAGGTAGTTCTCGGTGTTGACGGTGGCTGCGCCGGCCGAGTTGAGCAGGGTGGCGCCGGTGTAGCGGACGATTTCGTTGCTGCCGTTGCGGGTGGCGTAGCCGTAGCCGCCGTCGTCGCGCACGTAGAGGCTGCCGCGGTTGCTGCCGCCCTGGACGAGGATGCCGTTGGTGACACTGGCCGTGGCGAGGTTGTTGACCACGAGGGTGGCGCTGTCGCGCAGATCGAAGAGGGTGGGTGCAAAGCCCTGGCCGGTGAGGGTGCCGACGGTCAGGGTGGCGCCGTTTTCGACGCGCAGGCCGGCTGTGACGTAGTCGCCACCCGACTGCGTCAGGAGCAGGCCGGCGATGCTGGCACTGGTGGCGTTGGCGACAACGAGCGAACCGCCGCTCAGGCGCACGGTGGAGTTGGGGCTGAGGGCGGTGCCGTTGGCGTAGTCGGCGACCAGGGTGCCGTTGGCGATCGTGGTGTCGCCGCTGTGACTGGCGTTGCCGGCGAGGGTCTGGGTGCCACTGCCGATCTTGGCGAAGGCGAGCACGCCGAGGGCGTCGCCGCCGCTGTTGTTGACGAGGTCGCCGGCGTAGTGACCGGAGCCGTGGTTGGCGCCGACCGTCAGCGTGCGCGTGCCGGCGGTGCTGCTTTCGTTGGCGATGAGGGCGGCCACGGTGCCGGCATCGCCGTTCAAGGCATTGATCACCGGGCTGACGTTGTTGAGGTCGAGCTTGCCGGCCGCGCTGGCGCCGCCGTGGACGCTGATATCACCTTGGGCGAAGGCGCTGGCATTGCCGGCGCGCACCGTGCCTTCGAGGATCGTCAGGCCGCCGGTGAAACGGTTGGCCTGCGACAGGGTGGTGATGCCGGGGCCGGTTTTGATGAGGGCCAGGTTGCCGCTGATCAGGCCGCCGAAGCTGGCCGTGCCGGTTTCCGCGATGGTGAAGGTGGACAACTGCCGGCTGCGGTTGGTGAGCTCGGCGTTGAGGCCGGAATTGCCTTCGTTGCGCAGGCTGGCGACGGTTTGATTGAAGCCGTTGAGGTCGACTCCGGCATACTCGTTGTTGTTCGAGCTGGTGAAATGGATGTCGAGGATGGTGTCGACCGGCAGGGCGTTGTCGATGCCGAGGAAGATGGTGCCGCGGACGATTTCGGTCTGACCGCTCCAGGTGTTGCCGCTGCCCGACAGCACCAGGCCGCCGTTGCCGGTGAGTTCGCCGCTGAGGCGGACATCGCTGGTGCCCACGGCGCCGGTGATGGTGCCGCTGATGACAAGACGGCCGCCCTCCTGGACACCGAGGCGCGCCTGGTTGGCGCCGAGGGTCACGTTGCCGGCCCATTCGGCGCGGGCATTGACCCCGGCCTGCAGGCCACCGCGGTTCGTGGTCGGTGAGCCGTCGCCAACGCCACCGGTGGTGGAGGAGACCGTGATGGTTTCGCCGGTGACCGTGATGCCGTCGCCGAGTTCGAGGTGGCTGTTGCCGGTGACCGTGACAGCGCCGGTGGTGGTGCCGAGCGCCTGTGGGTGCAGGACACGCAGGATGCCGCTGCTGACGGTGACGTTGCCGGTGAAGGTGTTGGCGGCGGCCAGTTCGACGACGGCGCTGCCACTCTTGCTGAGGGCGCCGGAACCGGCCAGCGTGCCGGTCAGGGTCAGGCGCTGCGTGCCGGAGAGCGAGGAATTGCTCGCCAGCCAGATGCGACTGGCGACCGTGCGCGGCGCGCCATCGGCCTGCAGGGCGCCGCCGCTGAGGGTGATGTCGCCCGTGCCGAGCGCACCTTCAGCCGCAATCACCAAGGCGCCGCTGGCGACGGTGACGCCGCCGTCGAAGCTGTTGGCCTGGGTCAGGCGCAGGGAGCCGGTGCCGGTCTTCACCAGGCCGGCGGCGGTCGCCGAGCTGTTGCGGATCAGGCCGGAGATGGTGGCGCTGTTGGCGTCGACGCGGATCGTGCGATGGCTGCCATTGAGATCGAGTCCGTTTTGGAAATCGAGTGCGGCGGTGGCACCGGTGGCGTTGAGCAGCAGGGCGGCCGGGTCGAAGTGAGTTGAGTCCCAGACGAGTTCGGCACCGCTGCCACCAAGGTTGACCGCCAGCGCCGTACTGCCGGCGCTGAA
>JAEYYS010000249.1 GCA_023428335.1 Verrucomicrobiota bacterium
GCGGCTGCACTGGCCCGGTTCCGGTGCCATGTTGCCGGTTCCATGCTCACCCTCCGCGACGTCACCAAGACCTTCAACGCCCGCACGCTGTTCAGCAAGGCGAACATGACCGTCAACTACGCCGAACGCGTGGCCCTGGTCGGCCCGAACGGCGCCGGCAAGTCGACCCTGTTTTCGCTCGTCCTCAAGCAGGACGAACCCGACGCCGGCGAGATCATTCGCGACGAGTGGACGACCCTCGGCTACCTGCCCCAGGAGAGCGAGCCGGTGGGCAATGAAACCGTGCTCGACGTCGCCACCGGCCGTGCCGGTGAGATCGAGCGCCTGGAGGTCATTCTGCGCGACCACGAGGCGCGCGGCGACGTCGCCTCGGCCGAGTACAACGAGGCCCATTCCAAGCACGACGCCCTCAACGACCCGCAGGCCGAGGCCAAGGCCAAGAAGATCCTGCGCGGCTTCGGCTTCAAGCCGGAGGAGTTCGACAGGCCGGCGCGCGAGTATTCCGGCGGCTGGGTCATGCGCGCGCACCTGACCCGCCTGCTCGTCATCGAGCCCGACCTGCTGCTGCTCGACGAGCCGACCAACCACCTCGACCTGCTGTCGCTGCTCTGGTTCCGCAACTACCTGAAGAATTATCCGGGCGCCATCCTGCTCATCTCCCATGACCGCGACTTCATGGACGAGTTGATCGAGACCGTGTACGAGATTGAGGAAAGCAAGCTCATTCAGTATCAGGGCAACTACAGCTCCTACCTGAAGCAGAAGGAGGAGAACTGGGATCGCTCCTACCAGGCCTGGAAGAACCAGCAGAAGGAGATTGAGGCGATGCAGGAGTTCATCGACCGCTTCCGCTCGGTCGCCTCCAAGGCGGCGCAGGCACAGAGCCGCGAGCGCCAGTTGGAGAAGATGGAAAAACTCGACCGCCCCAGGCCTTTGCGCAAGGCCTTCCGCTTCAACTTCCCGCAGCCGCAGCGCAGTGGTCAGCGCGTCATCCAGCTCACCGACATCCACCAGGCCTACGGCGAGAAAAAGGTCTATCAGGGCCTCGATCTGGAGATCGAGAAGGGCGAGCGCACCGTTTTGGTCGGACCGAACGGCTCGGGCAAGTCGACCCTGCTGAAGATCATGGCGGGTGTCGTGCCCTTCCAGAAGGGGGAGCGCCGGTTTGGCACCAACGTCAAGATGGGGTACTTCTCCCAGCACCGCGCCGACACGCTGGATCCGGAATGCACCGTGCTTGAGGAGATCAAGCGCTGCTCACCGGAACTGCGCGATGACGATGCGCGCAGCATCCTCGGCAGCTTCCTGTTCAAGCGCGAAGACGTTTTCAAGAAGTGCAAGGTGTTGAGCGGCGGCGAGAAGAGCCGGCTCAACCTGGTGAAGTTTCTGGTCGATCCGCCCAACCTGCTGCTCATGGATGAGCCGACCACCCACCTCGACATCTGGGGCATCGAGGGCCTGATTCTGGCCCTGCAGAAGTTCGAGGGCACCCTGGTGTTCATCTCCCACGACGTGCACTTCATCCGCAGTCTTGCCACCAAGGTCCTGCACATCAGCGACGGCGTGGTGACGCCCTACAGCGGCGGCTACGATTATTATCTGGAGAAGACGGGGGCCGAGGAGAATGCCCGCGCGGCGGTCATTGCTGGTTAGCCCGCCTTTCTCACCACGGTGTGGGAAAGACGGGCAAAAAAAAGCGCCTCCGGGGGACCGGAGGCGCGGAAAAACGCGGTGGGACTTCAGCGTGCCTCGCGGTAGCCGGCCTTGTAGCCGTCGACATACGAGTGGTAGTAGTTCGCCGGAATGCGAATGTGGTGACGGTAGCGATGCGGATTCGAGAAGCGCCAGTGCAGGCGGTCGTAGCGACCGTACTCGTAGCCGAGCTTGGAGGCGTCGTTGGCGGAGCGGATCCACATGGCGGGGACCGGGGCGCGGTAGGGGGTCGGCGGCGAGGGCGGCGCCGGACGGGCTCCAAGACGCGGCGAAATCGAGTCGCAGGCGCTGAGAGTGATCAGGGAAACCAAGGCGAGAGCAAGGGGAAGCACGGGTGCTTTCATAATTACCATCATGCCCGAGATTGCCGTGGCAGGCAAGTCACGGCTGCGAAAAATTCTTGGACACCCCCCCGGAACACCCCCCTTCAAGCACGTGGTTGCCTCCGCCGGGGCGGCTGCTAGGATGCGGTCATGTTCCGTTCCGCCCTGCTTTTTGCCTGCCTGCCTGCCAGCGCCGCACCGGCGGCGCCGCGCATCTGGACCGCCAGCGAGGGAGCTGCCAGTTTCCAGGGGGAACGGCACGACTGGATCTTCGCGCAGCACCAACCTTCCGCCGATTGATCTCCCATGTCGAGGCACCATCACCATCACCACGAGGGCTGCGTCCGCGCCGAACCGGAGCAGTTGCTGCAGGATTGCCTGGCCCGCGCCCGCGCCGCCGGCCTGCGCCGCACCAAGGCTCTCGAGGACGTGCTGAGCATCCTGATCCGCGCCTGCCAGCCGCTCACCCTGGCCGACATCGCCGGTTCGGAACTGCTCGGCAGCGGCGCCGACAAGGCGACGGTCTACCGCCTGCTGATGAAGCTTGAGCATCACGCGCTCATCCGTCGCCTGGGCCTGCACGATCGCGCCGCCTATTACATCCTTGTGGTGCCCGGCGAACACCACGACTATCTCATCTGCAACGACTGCGGCCGCATCGAAAAACTCGACATTTCCTGCCCGGTGCAGTCGCTCGAGAAGCAGATCGCCCGCAAGTCGGGCTTCAAAAAGCTCTACCACGAGCTTGAATTTTTCGGCCAGTGCCCGGATTGCGCGGGGGCCTGATTTCAGGATTCCGGCGGCACGGCGATGATTTCCGGCGCGCGTCGGCGCGCGCCGATGAAAACCGGCGAACGCTGGCGTTCGAGCGTCTTCGAGCCGGTCTCAAGTCGCGTGTTGAAGGCGGCGAAATGCCAGGGGCCGTCCTCGGTGCGCAGGCTGTACTGCAGGGCGCGCCCGCCGTCGAGCAGGGTGGCGTGCTGGACATCGAGCTTGAGGGCGAGTTCCGCCGCCTCCATGACATTCATCACCCCGCCCGAGCCGGAAAGGACAAAGACGATGGTGCCGTCCCGGCGCATGCCGCCGAGCGAGCGGTAGCTGATCTTGGAACCGTCGAAAAAGGCGTCGGGCTTGAGGCTGACATAGGGGAAAATCGTGTGGTTCTTCATCACCGAGGGATAGACCTGGGCGCCCTCCTCCATGGCGCCGGGCACCTCGTCGAGCAGGGATTTCGGACCGAAGTAGGGCCTGCCGCCCTTGACGAAGAAGCAACCGCTCCACTCGGGGAAGGCGCGATTGACCTGGCGGCCCTCATGCCAGACCCAGCCCAGGGGCCGGCCGTCGGGGTCCCGGAAGTTGGCGGTTACGGCGAACCAGAGTTTTTCCGTGTTCAGTCGCTCCGCCGCCGTGGTGCCCGCGAAACCCGGGCGGTGGCTGGTCATGAATTCGAACTGCTCCGGCGACAGGGTGATGACGTGGACCTCGGCGCCAAACAGACCTTGGGTGAGGCGGCCGAGGGCCCCGGCGGGACGGCGGACGCGCAGCGAGCGCCAGGAAAAGCCGGGCTCGCGATGGCGTTCAACGAGGGCGGCGGCCAGTTCCGCCGGGGTGACCTGGGACGGGCTCTTCCAGGCATCGCCACGCACCCTCACCAGCAGGCCCTCGCGCGAGTCGCGCACGGCCCAGGCCACCAGGTTGCTGTTCACGTTGAAGGCCCACTGGGCAAAGGCCCAGGCAGCCACGCACCCGGCCAGCAGCAGAAGCAGCAGGCCTTTCAGGCAGCCGGAAGGCAGGCGTCGGGGATGGGCTCGGGAACGGGCGATGTCGCCATCATGCGCCCGCTTGCGGGGCGAGTCAAAAGCGCTCTTGGCCGCCCGGCTGCGCGCCGGCGGGCCACCCCGGGAGGGGGTGGTGCGGCTCACTTGAACTCGGGGAAAAACGGGTTGTGGACCTTTTCCTCACCGACACGGGTCAGTGGCCCGTGGCCGGGGGCAATGACGGTGGCATCGGGCAGGCTGAAGATTTCCCGGCGGTTCGTGGCGAGGGCGTCCGCATAGGAGACCTTGCCGCCACCCATCGAGCCGGCGAAAACGGCGTCGCCGACGATGGCCAGCGGTTGCGCCAAACCACGCACGACAAAGGTCGTGCCGCCCTTGGAATGCCCCCAGGTCGAGCGCGATTCGAGGCTCAGGCCGCCAAGCGACCAGGTGGCGCCCGGCTTGAAGGTTGTGGCGTCCGGGTACGGTTCGCGCTCGCTGACCAGGACCTCGGGCGCAGCGACGCCGGCGATGTCGGCGACATGGTCGGCATGGGTGTGGGTAAGGAAGAGGTAGCGCAGGTTCAGGCCCAGCTCGTGCAGACGCGCGGCGATGCCGGACGCCTCTGCACCGGTGTCGAAAACCGCCGCCTCACGGGTGACCGGATCATAGACCAGGTAGGCGTTGACGGTCATGTCGCCGTAGGTGGTGGTGAAACCCTCCAGGCCCGCCAGAACCACCGGCTCGGGTCGCCAGGCGTTTTCGGCGAGTGCCAGCAGGGAGGGGCCGTGCAACTGCAGGGCAGGGGCCAGCCGCGACAGCGTCGCCTTGTCGATCTCGCCCTGCTTGACCGCCGTCAGCACGGCAGGATCCACACCGGCGGCGGCGGCCAGGGCGGCATCGCTCAGGCCAAGCCCCACCTGGGCCTTGCAGACAACATCGTTGAAACAGTCTTCGAGAGGCAGAGTCATCAAAGCCATCCTACGCCAGCCAAACCCGTTCCGCGACCGCATTTGGGACCAAAATGAGCGCCCGGCGGGAGTCCGCATCAGAAACGAACGGAGCGGCCCGGCGTGCCAGAAGCGGGCGGAATGGCGCCGGCGGCACCCTGGTTTTCGAGATGGAGCACTGAAAAACGGCCGGGAACTTGAAAATCCCCTCAAATAATCTTTGACAGCGGGGCAGGACCTCCTAAGTTGGGACCACTTTTTCCGAAAAAGCAGGGGTGTATTGTCTCTTGTCGCCGCGCAACAGGCAGCAACGCCCCCTTTTTTGTCGAAAGAGGAGGAGATTCTTCACGGGTCGCCGCCGGACAAATGCTGATGTAGCTCAGTGGTAGAGCACGTCCTTGGTAAGGAC
>JAEYYS010000262.1 GCA_023428335.1 Verrucomicrobiota bacterium
CACGGCCCCGACGCAGCGGGGCCCTACCGACGCCATCATGGGTCATTCATCCCGTCGTCCGCAGGCCGGAGGCGAGGGCGTTGACGGAGACGAGCAGGTCGGGCAGCAGGGCCTCGGCGGCATCGGCGCGTCCCTCCGCCAACAGCCCGCGCCAGCGGCGCAGCAGGTCGATCTGCTGGGCGTGCAGCACCCCGAGCGGTTCCTCGCGGATGGCGAGCGTGTAGGCCAGGCGCGGCCGGCGCGCCTCAAAGCTGCCCTGGAAGATCTCTTCGAGCAGGGTGCGTGTGCGCTGGTGTTCGGCGAGGATGATCTCGAGGAACCGCGCGCGCACCTCGGCCTGCGGCACGAGTTCGGCATAGTCGGCCATGAGCCGGGTGTTGGAGCTGACCAGGGAGCTTTCGATGTTGGTCAGCACGTAGCGCAGGAAGGGCGAGCGACGCAGGACATCGCGCAGGCCGGCAAACGCGGCAGGTTCCTCGCGGCGCAGTTGTTCGAGCGCCGAACCGGCGCCGAACCAGCCGGGCAGGTAAAAGCGCGCCTGCGTCCAGGAGAACACCCAGGGGATGGCGCGCAGGTCCTCGAGCGTCGCCTGGCCGGTGCGCCGCGACGGCCGCGAGCCGATGCGCGAGTGCTCAAGGGCATCGATCGGCGTGGCATGCCGATAAAAGTGCATGAAATCCGGCGCATGCAGCAGGCCGCGGTAGGCATCGCGACTCCAGCCCGCCAGGCGATCCATCAGCGGTCGGATCTCCGCCTGATCCGCGCCCTGGCCACGGGCGTGGCGGGCGGTGGCGGCGGTGGCCGAGGCCATGAGCAGCTCGGTGTTGTACACCGCCGAATTCAGGTGGGCATACTTCTGTGCGATGGTCTCGCCCTGCTCGGTCATGCGCAGGCGACCGCTCAGCGAGCCCTGCGCCAGGGCCTCCATGAACCAATGCGTCGGCCCGGCACCGCGACCCACCGTGCCGCCGCGACCGTGGAAAAACACCGCCCGCGCGCCGTGGCGGGCGCAGGTCTCGGCCAACTCGCTCTGGGCACGATGCAGCGCCCACTGGCTGGCGAGAATGCCGCAGTCCTTGTTCGAGTCGGAGTAACCCACCATCATCTGGAAGGTCGCCTCGCCAGGCGTCAGGCTGCGACGCGTCACCGGATGAGCCAGGAAGTCCTCGACAATGCCGGGCGCGGCCTCGAGGTCGGCCATCGTTTCAAACAGCGGCGTCACCGGCAGCGGGCAGCGCAGGCCGCCATCGCGCCACTCGGCGAGACCGGCCTCGCGGGCCAGCAGATAGACCGTCAGCAAATCCTCGGCATTGCGGGTCATCGACACGATCAAGGCGCCGAGCCCCGCCGTGCCATGCCTTGCCACATGGCTGGCCAGCACGCGGTGGCAGGCCAAAACGGTGTCGGCCTCGGGCCCGGCCGACAGACCCGGCGCCAGGAAGGGTCGCGGCGAACGCAGCTCGCGCTCGAGCAGTTCGCGCTTCTCCTCGCGACTCCACTCCGCGAGCGGGCGACCGCCAAGCAGGCCGGCGGCAGCGAGCAATTGCTCCAGGGCCTTTTCGTGGAAGGCCGAATTCTGGCGCACATCGAGGATCGCGGAATGGAAACCGAAGGCCAGCAACTGGCGCTGGAAGGGCACGAGGAATTCGTGCGCCAGTCCCTTCGCCCCCACCTCTTCCAGAGCGCTCGCATACACCCCGAGGTCAGCGGCGAGTTGATCTGGCGCCGTGTAGGCCGCCGGACTGTCGGGTTGCTCAAAGGCCAGCAGCACCTTCGCCCGCATCAGGTAGGCGGCGGCGCGCCAGGGTTCCTCGCGGTTGCGACCGAGGATGTAGGCGACATCGGCCCGGCCTTCGAGCTCGGCGGCGAGGCGGTCGTTCAGGGCCTGCAGAGCGGCGGGCGTGGCCTGGAAAAGCGAGCTGAGCGGCGAATGATAGGCGAGTTTTTCCAGCGAGCGCCGGTGGATGCGCAGGGCGTTCTGGCGCAGCGCCCGCAGCGAGCGCGCGGTGACCTCGGCCGTGACAAAGGGATGGCCATCGCGGTCGCCCCCGATCCAGGTGCCGAAACGGATGAGCGGCGGCAGATCATCGAGCGCCGCCGGCGCAAACCCGGCCGCATTCCAAGCCTCGTTCAGGTGCACATGGGCGCGCGCCAGTGCCTCGGGAAAGACCTCGCGCAGGTAATAGAGCGCGTTGTCGAGCTCCACCTCAATGGTCGGCCGGGTGACATGGATCTCGCCGGTGCGCCAGAGGTTCTCCAAATGGATCTCCAGCAGGCGCTGCATGCGCTCCTGCTCGCGCGGCGTGTAGGCCGCGTTGTCCTGCCGGTTCATCAGCGCGTAGATTTCGCGGTGCAACTCGCGGGCAGTGTCGCGCTTCGACTCGGTCGGGTGGGCGGTGAGCACGGGCTCGACGCAGACCTGGCGCAGGATCGCCAGGATCTCCGCTTCGGTCAGGCCGCGCTCGCGCATCTGCGCCAGGTTGTCGGGCCACAACCCCTTCTCCGCCTCCGGCCCACGCTCCTTTTCGAGCAAGCGACGCACCTGGGCGGCGGCGCGTTCCTCGACAATGTTCAGCATCTGGAAGGCGACCGACCACGCCTGGCCGAGCGACCGCCCCGGCGCCACCGTCCCTGCCGGATCCTCCCCCACCCAGGGCAGACGCGCCGCCAGTTCCGGCTCGCCCAGGCGACGCAGCACCGCGGCGAAGGCCTGCATGAGGAAATGCAGTTCGTTTTCGAGAAGATGGAAGCCGTGCTCCCGCAACGGTTGGGTCGCAATCATGAATGGGGCGGATGTATAAGCAGAAACGATGCCGGCGCGAGTACGGTTCGCGGTTCGCGGTTCTCGGTTCGAGGTTCGCGGTTCGAGGTTCCCCGGAGCGCGCGCATGGCGCAGCCTGCTCGCTCTGGGTCCAGCGCGTGGCCACTGAGCCGCGCGCCTTCCGCACTCGCCGCGACCTCCTGGCGGCTTCGTCTCTCCAAGGGCCTTCGTGACGTCTAACCCTCTGCGCCCCCGCCGCCTTCATTCTCAAGAACAGACTCATCTTTCTCAAAAACGACCTCATCTGTCTCAAAAACAGCCCGTCATTCTCAAATGAGCGGTCACCACGCCCATGTACCCATCTGGGTCTGCCCACACACCCACATGGGTCCGCCCACACACCCACATGGGTACATGCCCGAATCTGCCAGATTTGCCGGCACACCAACCTTGTCACCCCGGCATGTCTGCCAGATTCACCGGCACACCAAGCTTGTCCCCCGCACAAAGCTGCCAGTTTCCCGGGCACCTCAAGCTTGTCCCCCGCGCATAACTGCCAGTTTCCCGGGCTCCTCAAGATTGTCC
>JAEYYS010000281.1 GCA_023428335.1 Verrucomicrobiota bacterium
CCTCATTCTTTTTGCAGTGCCAGTTGAGTGCCGTCGCAGCGGGTGCATGTTGCGTGCGTGGCATCCCTGTTCGCCTCAGTTGCATGGAACGGCACGGAGGCGCCGGCCCGTCCGGCGCAGCCGCGCGTGCGCCCTGCCCAACCGCGGCCGCTGCCAGAGATCGAGCCGCCCTACCACGTCATCCTGCACGACGACGACACGCACACTTACGAGTACGTGGTCGAGATGATGATGCAGATCTTCGGCTACGACGAACGCCGCGGCCTGCGCATCGCGCTTGAGGTCGATTCGCGCGGCCGGGTCATCGTGGCCACCTGCCACAAGGAACTCGCCGAACTGCGCGTCGAACAGATCCATGGCCACGGCGCCGACCCGCGGATGAAGGAAAGCACGGGGCCGATGAAAGCGACGATGGAACCGGCCGAGTGAGGCCGTCTTCTCCGCTTGCCGACGAGCCCGCTTGATGCTTCGTCCAGCGTCCCCTTCCCCAACCATGTCCCAGCGCCAAGGCATCCTCGCAGGAGGCAATTTCATCATCGATCACGTCAAGCTCATCAATGCCTGGCCGGAGCAGGACATGCTCGCCGACATCCGCGGCGAGACCTCAAGCAACGGTGGCGGTCCCTACAATGTGCTCAAGGATCTCGCGGCCATGCGCGTCGGCTACCCGCTCGAAGCCGCCGGCCTCGTGGGGACCGATGCCAATGGCGACTGGATTCTGCGCGATTGCCGCGAGGCCGGCATCGGCACCACGCAACTGCGTCAGACCGATCAGGCACCGACCTCCTACACCGATGCCATGACGGTCGCCGACACCGGCCGCCGCACCTTTTTCCACCAGCGCGGCGCCAACGCCCTGCTCGGCGAGGCCGACTTTGATTTCAGCGGCACGCAGGCCCGGCTCTTCCATCTCGGCTACCTCATGCTGCTCGACGGCATGGACCGCCTGCTGCCCGATGGCAGCACGCCGGCGTCACGGGTGCTGGCCGCCGCCCGCCGGGCCGGCCTGCTCACCTCGGTGGACATCGTCAGCACCGAGAATCCGGCCTTTCGTGCCATCGCCGAAGCCGCCCTGCCGCACACCGACCACCTGGTCATCAACGAGGTCGAAGCCGGCAAGGTCGCCGGCCTGCACCTGAAGACCGTGCCGGTGGATGTCGAAGCCGTAAAGACCGCCGCCCTTGCCCTGCTGGAGCGCGGTGTCGGCCAGCGCGTGGTGATTCATTTCGAGGCAGGCGCCGTTGCCGCCGACCGCGGGGGTGCCATCACCGTCCAGCCCTCGCTCAACCTGCCACCGGGTTTCATCACCGGCGCCACCGGGGCGGGCGATGCCTTTGCGGCCGGCTATCTGCACGGAGTCCATGAGGGGTTTGATACCGCCGCCTGCCTGCGGCTCGCCGTCTGCACCGCCGCCGCCTGCCTGACCGATCCCACCCCGTCCGGAGGGCTTCGAGCGGTGACGGAGTGCCTGCGCCTGGCTGAAGAACACGGATTCAGGGACTTGTCATTTGCCGGCCGGATGGCATGATGCACTCATGTCCGAGTTGTTGTCTGAAACGGAGATCACCGCCGCCCTGGCCTCCCTGCCCGGTTGGGAAATCGAGGACGGGGAACTGGTCAAGACCTACTCCTTCGCCTCCTACATGGCGGGCATCAACTTCGTCAATCGCCTGGCGGAACGAGCCGAAACGCTCAGCCATCATCCCGACCTGCTGATCGGCTGGCGCAAGGTGACCGTCCAACTCAGCACCCACAGCGCCGACGGCCTGACGCCCTCGGACATCCGCCTCGCGGCTGAGGCCGAGGATTGCGCCGCCAGCCTGCGCTCCTGACCCGGCGATCGCCCCATGACCTATCATCTCGCGCGCAACAACCAGCAGGCCGGCGCCTGCAGCGACTACGAAATCCGTCGCCGTCTTGCCAATGGCGAACTCTCACCCGACGATCTGTGCTGGACCGAAGGCATGGACGCATGGCAACCGCTCGGCGAAGTCTTCCTTGAAGCGGAGGACGCTGCCACCGAAGCGCCGAAGCCGCCGCTTCCCGCCGCCCCCCTGGCCACGCTCAGCCAACGTTTCATCGCCGCGCTGATCGATGGCGTGCCGCTGGCGGCCATTTTTTTCCTCACCCAGTCCGGTCTGCCGAATGAGGACGGCCAGGGCGGCTCGGATCTGCAGGTGGCCATTGGCCTCGTTCTCATGCTGGCCCTGGCAGGCTGCAACCTCTACCTGCTTGCCACCCGGGGTCAGACCATCGGCAAAAAACTGCAACGCATCCGCATCGTCGCGCTGGACGGCGACCATCACCCCGGCCTGTTCCGCGTTTTTTGGCTGCGCAGCTTCATCAACGGCCTGATTGGCAGCATCCCCCTGTTCGGACCCATCCCCGTCTACAGCCTGATCGACGTGCTCTGCATCTTCGGCAAGGAGCGGCGCTGCATCCACGATTACCTGGCACAGACGCGCGTTGTTCAGGGCGACCCTCCCTGATTTCAAAAAGAAATCTCCACCGGCGGTCCCCCGTGCCGCGGTTGCGTGCCGAGGACGGTGACGTCGAGCACCGCCTTCACCCGTGCCAGGGCTTCGCGCAGGTAGGTGGTGGGCGCGGCTGCCACCGGCACGTCAGCGGCATTGAAGCCGTGCACCTTCAGACCGAGTCGGCGACCGAGAAAAACCGCGCGCTCATTGTGGAAACGCTGGGAGACGACAATGAATTCGTCCTGGCCGAAAATCCGCTGGGCGCGCATGACGGAATCCAGGGTGCGCAGCCCCGCGTAGTCGCACCAAATGCGGTCACGCGGAACACCCGCCGCAACGAGAGCGTCGCGCATCGCCCCGGGTTCATCGTAGTCCTTGCGACTGTTGTCGCCACTGACAATCAGCGCCTGCACCCTTCCCTGCCGATAAAGCTCCGCTGCCGCATCCATGCGATGGCGGAAGAATCGGTTGAGCCGGCCGTTGGCGAGTCGTTCCGAGCAGCCGAGAACAACGGCCACCCTCGCCTCAGGCACGGCCTGAAGTTGAGTATGGCAGTGGGCTCCGCCAAGATCACGAACCCAGGCATCCGCGCCAAACAGCAAGGCCGCCAGCACCAAGGCCAGCGCCACGGCGGCCATGAGAAGTCTGCGCAACGGCCGCGACATGGGGCGGTTACTCGCCGCCATCGCCGCGGTCCTGACCGTTGCCGAAGGCGTCCTTGAGGGCGGCGACCGCGTAGTCGCGGTTGAGTTTGGTGATCCAGCGCACGCTGATCTCCTTCGGGCAGGCCGCCTCGCACTCGTACTGGTTCGTGCAGCCACCAAAACCCTCGAGGTCCATCTGGCGAACCATGCCGAGAGTGCGGCGAGTCTTCTCCGGCTGGCCCTGCGGCAGGGTGTTGAGCTGGCCCGCCTTGGCGGCGACGTACAGCATGGCACTGGCGTTTTTGCAGGCAGCAACACAGGCGCCGCAGCCGATGCAGGCGGCCGCGTCCATGGCGGCGTCGGCGACCTCCTTGCCGATGAGGATGCTGTTTGCCTCGGCAGCCGAGCCGGTGCGCACGGTGACGAAGCCGCCGGCGCGCTGAATGCGCTCAAAAGCGGAGCGATCCGTGATCAGGTCCTTGATGACCGGAAAGGCGCGGGCACGGAAGGGCTCGACCCAGATGGTGTCGCCGGTGCGGAACTTGCGCATGTGCAACTGGCAGGTCGTCGTGGCCTTTTCCGGACCGTGCGGCATGCCGTTGATGGTCATCGAGCACATGCCGCAGATGCCTTCGCGGCAGTCGTGATCGAAGGCCACCGGTTCCTCACCCTTGGCGATGAGGCGTTCGTTGACGATGTCCATCATCTCCAGGAAGGAGGCGTGGTCCGGGATCTCCGGCGCGTCGATGTCCTGGAAATGACCCGGCTGGCCCGCGTTCTGGCGCCAGACTTTGAGGTGGAGGTTGAGAAGTGCCATGGCAATGGAAAAAAGGGGGTCACTTGTAGCTGCGCACCTGCAGATGCACTTCCTCGAAGGTCAGGTGCTCCTTGTTGAGGATGGGCTTGGCAAAATCGCCGGTGTATTCCCAGGCGGCGGCGTAGCAGAAGTTTTCGTCGTCACGCTTGGCCTCGCCGTCAGGATACTGGTGCTCGGTGCGGAAGTGACCGCCGCAGCTCTCCTCGCGATGCAGCGCATCGAGGCAGAGCAGCTCGCCAAACTCCATGAAGTCGGCGACGCGGCCAGCCTTCTCAAGCTCGGGATTGGCGGCGTCGCCCGAGCCGGGCACGACGACGTTCTGCCAGAACTCCTCGCGCAGCTCGGGAATCCGGCGCAGGGCCTCCTGCAGACCGGCCTTGTCACGGGCCATGCCGCACTTGTCCCAGACCAGCAGGCCGAGCTCGCGGTGGAAGCTGTCGACACTGCGGCGGCCCTTGTTGCCGAGCAGGCGGCGAATCTGCGAGGTGTTGTCCTCAAGCGCCTTCTTGAACTCCGGATGATCGGTGGTGACCGCGCCGGGTTTCTGGCCGACCAGGTAGTTGGCGACCGTCGTCGGAATGACGAAATAACCGTCGGCCAGGCCCTGCATGAGCGCCGAGGCCCCGAGGCGGTTGGCGCCGTGGTCGGAGAAATTCGCCTCACCGAGCACGTGCAGCCCCGGCAGGTTGCTCATCAGGTTGTAGTCGACCCACAGGCCGCCCATCGTGTAGTGCACGGCCGGATAGATGCGCATCGGGCGCTCATAAGCGCTCTCGCCCGTGATGCGCTCGTACATGTCGAAGAGGTTGCCGTAGCGCTCGGCAATGGTGTTGCGACCGAAGTGCTGGATCGCTTCGGCAAAGTCGAGATAAACACCGCGACCACCCGGGCCGACCCCGCGACCGTCGTCGCAGGCCTCCTTGGCCGCGCGGCGGCCCCG
>JAEYYS010000293.1 GCA_023428335.1 Verrucomicrobiota bacterium
GCGGCAGCCGTAGAGGTTGTCGAACTTCGACTTGGTGACGCTGTCGTTGACGTTGATGGCGGGGAACAGCAACTTGCCGGCGCGGGCCATTTCGTAGAGGCGGTGCACGCCGGTGGTGGTCTCTTCGGAGACGCCCTTCAGGTCCTTGACGATCTCGTGGAAGATGCCCGGCTGCTTCTTGGCGATGTCCTTGAGCAGGTCCTTGATGACCTTGACCTCGTGGTTGTCCGACGGGGTGTTGACCCAGTCGTCGCCATTTTCCATCTCATAGCCCTTGTGGATGAGCAGGGTGACGGCGCCGCCGTCGTCGACGATGAGCTGCGGGCCCTTGTTGCCCGGGAAGATGATGGCCTGCCAGGTGCACCACCAGTATTCTTCGAGCGTCTCGCCCTTCCAGGCGAAGACCGGCGTGCCGGTCGCGGCGATGGCGGCGGCGGCGTGGTCCTGGGTCGAGAAGATGTTGCAGGAGGCCCAGCGGACGTCGGCGCCTAGGTCCTTGAGGGTCTCGATCAGCACGGCCGTCTGAATGGTCATGTGCAGCGAGCCGGTGACGCGGACGCCGGCGAGCGGCTTCTTCGGGCCGTACTTCTCGCGCGTGGCCATCAGGCCGGGGATTTCGTGCTCGGCGATTTCGATTTCCTTCCGGCCGAAGTCGGCGAGGGCGATGTCTTTGACTTTGTAATCAGGCATGGGGTGGGTGGGTTAGAACAAATTAACGCATCAAGATGCGTTGATATGTTGCTTGCGTGGTGGGTGAAGTCAACCGCGGATTTGGCGTTCCTGCCCGCCGGCAGCACCCCTTGCTGGCCAGGGCCTGTCGCAGCCCGGCACGCGTGGAAAAGCCCGTCAGCCGGCGGATTTTTCCTCAGCTAAAGCCGGCTCGGCCGTTGCAACAGTGATGTTTGCTCCCTCCGTCGCTTTGGGTTGTGGCGCCGCGCTTCTGGTGCTGTCGCTTGTCCCCGGACTGCGGGCCGAGCCGGCGAAGATCTATGGAGTCGCCGGCGAGGCCTGGCAGGCGGCCGGTGGCCCGCTGCCGGACTTCTCCTTTGCCGGCTACCAGCGTGGCGAAAAAAACCTGCCCGAGCGCAAGCCGGAGGTTTCGGTCAAGGATCATGGCGCGGTCGGCGATGGCAAGGCCGATGACACGGCGGCAATCCAGAAGGCGATTGATGCCAACCCCGGCAAGGTGATTCATTTGCCCGAGGGACGCTACCGGCTGACGCGCAGCCTGACCCTGGTCTCCGGCGCCCATGGCACGGTGCTGCAGGGCGATGGACCGGCGCGCACGCTGCTGACGGCCGAGGTGCCGCTGCAGGAAATCGATCCGCTGCCGATCAGCTATCCTGAGACCGGCGGCACGGCCTACGCCTACTCGGGCGCCTTCATCCGCTTCACCGGATCGACCGGCTACTTCGAAAACAGCGGCTCGGCCGTGGCCGAACCGGTGGCCCGCGGCGCCACGGAACTGACGCTGGCCGGCGACCATGGTTTCAAGAAGGGCGACGAGGTGGTGGTGCTGGCCCATGAGGCTTCCGGGCAGAGCCTGCTGCGCTACCTCTACCGCGACGATGCCGATGATCTCTCGCGTGCTGGCGACAGCCTGACCCTGCGTCAGGTCAGTCGCATCACGGCGGTGAAGGGGGCGCAGGTGACCCTCGACCGGCCGCTGCGCACGGAGTTGCGCGCCGAGTGGAAGCCGGAGCTGCGGCGTTTCCAACCGCGCCTGCAGGAGGTCGGGGTCGAGCGCCTCGCCTTCGAGTTTCCCGACAAGCCTTACGAGGGGCATTTCACCGAGCGCGGTTTCAATGCCATCCAGTTCATCGGCGTGGCCCATGGCTGGGTTCGCGATGTGGTCATTCGCAACGCCGATTCCGGCATCTTTCTCAATGGCTCGGTGTTCTGCACCCTGAGTGGCATCGTCATCGAGTCCGCCCGGCGCGCCGACAACCCGCACGAGGCCACCGGCCATCACGGGCTGTCGCTGACCAGCCTCGACTGCCTGTGCACGGACTTTGAGTTCCGCACGAAGTTCATCCACGACCTGACGGTCAGCGCCGGCTCGGTCGGCTGTGTTTTCCGCAACGGCACCGGCCCCGATCTCGCGCTCGACCACCACAAGCGCGCGCCCTACGAGAACCTGTTTTCCAACCTCGATCTCGGCAAGGGCAGCCGGGTCTTTCTCTCGGGCGGGCACGCCGGCATCGGCCGTCATGCCGGCGCCGGCAACACCTACTGGAACCTGCGCTCGCGCAGCGACGTCGATCTGCCCGAGGGCTTTGGGCCGGCGCGCCAGAACTTCATCGGCGTCAAGCTGCGCGGTCGCGGCAAACCGGATGCCGAGGGACTCTGGCTGGAATCGATTCCGCCCGGCAAGGTCGAGCCGGCGGATTTGTACAGCGCCCAGCTCGACCGTCGCCTTGGCAGGACGTCCGAGGTCGCCAAGCCCGCGCCGTCAACGCCGGCAGCCCAGGCCTGGACCAATGACGAGGGCCGCACCCTGCAGGCGGTGTTCAAGGGCTTGGAAGGCGATCATGTCCTGCTGCTGCTGGCCAATGGTCAGACGATTCGCTACCCGCTGGCCAAGCTGGCGCCGGCCTCGCGCGAGCAGGCGCAGCGGCTCGCGGGTGAGTAGGCGGGCGCGGCCTTTCAGCTGCCGGGTGCGAGTACCTGCAGCGCGTTGCGCAGCAGGGTCAGGCCGGCATCCTGGCTTTTCTCCGGGTGGAACTGCACCGCCATCAGGTTCTTGCGGGTGATGCCGGAGACGAAGGGCACGCCGTAGTCGGTGTGACAGAGCGCCAGGCTCGGGTCGGCCACTTCCGGGTAGTAGCTGTGGACGAAGTAGAAGTGGCAGGGATCGGCCAGGCCCTGGCGCCAGGGTTCGGCGCGCGCTTCCCAGCGCACCTGGTTCCAGCCCATGTGCGGGATTTTCAGGCCAGGCAGGGAAGGGAACTTGCGCACACGACCCGGCGCGGCGGCCAGGCCTTCGACCTCGGGCGATTCCTCGCTGCCCTCGAACAGCAGCTGGTAGCCGAGGCAGAAGCCAAGGTAGGGGCGCTCGGCGGCCAGCCAGTCCTTGAGCGGCTGCCAGAGGCCGTGCGCCTTGAGGATGCGCACGCTGTCGCCAAAGGCACCCTGACCGGGGAAGACCAGCAGGTCGAGGCCGTCGAAATCGCCGGGCTGCGCGACCAGCTGCGCCGGCGCGCCAATGGCGGCGAAGGCGTTGAGCACGCTGCGCAGGTTGCCGGCGCCGTAATCCAGCACGCCGAGCTTCATAGAACGTCCTTGGTGCTGGGGATGCCGGTGACGCGCGGATCGATCCGGGTGGCGGCGTCGAGCGCGCGGGCGAGCCCCTTGAAGATGGCTTCGGCCATGTGGTGGGCGTCGCGACCGCGGCGGATCTCGACGTGCAGGGTGCACAGCAGCGCGGAGGAGAAGGCGCGCAGGAACTCCTCGACCAGTTGGTAGCTGAAGCGGTTGACGCCGCCGATCGCCTCGACGCGCTCGGGCGCATGGTAGCTGAGGAAGGCGCGACCGCTCAGGTCGAGCGCCACCTCGGCCAAGGTTTCATCCATGGGCAGCAGGAAGAAGCCGTAGCGGGTGATGCCGGCCTTACTGCCGAGCGCTTCACGGAAGCACTGGCCGAGCACGATGCCGGTGTCCTCGACGGTGTGGTGGTAGTCGACCTCGATGTCGCCCTTGACCTTGACCTTCAGGTCGAACAGGCCGTGCTTGGCAAACAGCGTCAGCATGTGGTCGAAGAACGGCACGCCGGTGTCGATCTGCGACTGGCCGGAGCCGTCGACCACCAGTTCGATCTGGATGTCGGTCTCCGCGGTCTTGCGGTGCTGCTGGGCGGTGCGTCGGGTTTCCATGGGAAGGATCAATAAACAGCCGGAAAGCGCCGTGGTCAACGGCCGCCGCCTTGCCAGCCGGCAAAAGCGCGTCCATGAATGCCGCCCCATGAGCCCCCTGCTTCAAGTCCACCAAGCCAGCTTTGTGCGCGGCGGCCGCCGCATCCTGCAGGACATCGACTGGAAGGTGCAGCGCGGTGAACACTGGTGCATCCTCGGTCCCAACGGCTGCGGCAAGACCTCGCTGATCAACCTCATCACCGGCTATGAACCCGCCACCGACGGCGAGATTCGCATCGGCGAGGACCGCTTCGGCAACAGCGACTGGCGCGAGGTGCGCAAGCGCGTCGGTTTGGTCACCAACACCCTCGCCACCTACATCGAGCCGGGCGAGCCGGTGCTGCACGTCATTGCCAGCGGTCGCGACGCCAAGCTCAACCTTTGGCAGCCGCCCTCCGCCGCGCTGAAGAAGCAGGCGACCGGTTTGCTCGAGGCGGTCGGCGGCAGCCACCTGCGCCGCAGCCTGTGGGCGACCCTGTCGCAGGGCGAAAAACAGAAGGTGCTCATCTGCCGCGCCCTCATGGCCCGCTTTGAGGTTCTCATCCTCGACGAACCCTGCGCCGGCCTCGATCCGGTGGCGCGCGAGCAGTTCCTTGCCTGGATGGCCGGCATCGCCACCTGGCCGGAGGCACCGTCGCTGGTGCTGGTCACCCATCACGTCGAGGAAATCCTGCCCTGCTTCAACCACCTGCTGCTGCTGCACGAGGGCCGGGTGCACGCCTGCGGCGACCGCGATGACGTGCTCACCTCGGCCAACCTCGGCCAGATTTACGGCGCCCGCGTCAAGCTGGGCCAGAGCAAGGGGCGTTACCGGCTCGGGGTCGAGGTCGACGGCCACTGGTGAGGCGGCCATTCGTCGTGCAGCGGGCGCAGGCTCTGCCAGAAGGCGTGCCAGGGCGAGTCCGCTGCCGCTTGCAGGCGTTCTTCGTTCATCCGGAAGGGGAAGAGGTGCACCGGCACCTCCGCTTGGCCGGCCCGCAGCGCGGCTTCGACGATCAGGTAGATTTCCTCGATCCACGGGTCGGTCATTGCCAGGCAGCCGATGCTGACGGCGCCGCCGTGGATCATGATGAAACTGCCGGTGCGACCGAGCCGACGGTCCTCGGCATTGGGATAACCGATGTTGAAGGACAGGTGGTAGGTGCTGGCCGGGTTGAGCGCGCCGGCGGTGATGGCGTAGCGACCCTCCGGCACCTGGCGATCGCCCTCGCGCTGCTTGGGGCCGAGCCCGCCCGACTGCGCCGCCACCGTGTAGGTGCGGAAGAGTTGCCAGCCCGCGTCGCCCGCCAGCCAGAGTTCGAGTTCACCACTCTCCTTGAAGGCGCGCAGCAGGGCCGGTGAACCGAGGGGTGTGCCCCGGGCCGTCAGCGTCTCGGTTAGAACCGGCTGCACCCGCGCCCGCAGATCCGCCAGCCGCTGAGCGGGCGACCACGAGCGCCAGATCTCGGCGCCGGGCGGTGCAGGGTAGGGGGACAATGTCTCGGGCATCGCGGGGTGGCGGCGCCACACCCAGACCACCGCCAGAGCCAGCAGCCCCGCCAAGACCAAGAGACGTCGCATGCCCACATTCTGCCCCCCAACCGCCAATGCGCAGGCGGTTTTCTTAGCGATTCTTTTTTATAAAGTGTCTGTCCCTTTATTGGAAAAACGATTGACTTCTGCGGCTCTGCGGTTTGTTTGTGCCATGCGACAGCGGCGGCTCAAGGCTCCGGACGGGGCGTGCTCGGGCACGGCTTATTACCACTGCATCTCCAGGGTGGTGAATCGTGACTTTGTCTTCGGGGTGGCGGAGCGTGAGGCCTTTGTGCGGTTCATGCGCATGTATGAGCGCTTTTGCGGGCTGCGGGTGGTGACGTTCTGCGTCATGTCCAACCACTTCCACCTGCTCGTCGGGGTGCCGAAGAAGCCGGAGGTGATGCCGTCCAATGCGCAGTTGGTGACGCTCGTGCGGGAGTCGCTCGGCGATCTGGAGGCAACGCGCCTCGAATACG
>JAEYYS010000311.1 GCA_023428335.1 Verrucomicrobiota bacterium
CGAGACGCACAGCTCCGAGGTCCGGGTGCTCGCGCTGTCACCCGACAACACGCAACTCGCATCGGGCGGCCGGCCCGCTGACACTGGTGTGCGAACCGCTCAGCAGCCCCACCAGGATGCCGCCGACAATGCCGGCGATCAGGCCGGCGATGGGCGGTGCGTTGGAAGCCAGCGCCACGCCGAGACAGAGCGGCAGGGCAACGAGGAAAACGACGAGACCTGCAATGAGGTCCTTGGGCAGGGTGGCAGTGGTTTTAAGTCCGGTCATGGTGGGAGGAGGGTTGGGCCGGCGCCCGCTTCGGGTGAAGTGGGCGTGGAAGTACGCTCCTCACAACCGCTTCCTCTGTCAAATCGACAAAATCGATCCGAATAAAGGTTTTTCTTATTCGGCGTTTTCCTGACCGCGTTTTCCCGCCATCACCACGGCCTCCGCCGCCGCCCGCCGCCATTCCAGCACGCGCCCGGGCAGCAGTCCTCCCCCCACCAGAAACACCACGCAGGCCGCCAGTGGCCAGCGCTCCCGCGGCAGGGCATCGGGGATGTCGATGACCCGTTTCGGCAGCACCCCCAGAAACAGCAGGCTGTAAATGCGCAGCAGGTTGATGGCATTGAAGGCGGTCGCCACCGGCAGCGCCAGACCCAGCCAGGGATGGTTCTCCAGCGCGCCATGGAAGATCAAATCCTCAGCGCAATAGCCGAGCGTGCCGGGCAGGCCGACCAGGGCCAAGCCACAGATCAGGAAAAAGGTGGCCAGTCGCGGTGCCTTGACGGCGAGCCCCAGGTGTCCCTCGGGTGCCGCGGTGCCGGAGACACGCACCTCGAGCACGCGCACAATGGCGATCAGGCCGGTGGAGGCCGCAGCGACCACCAGCCAGTGCAGCAGGGCGCCGGCAACGCCCTCGGCATTGGCGGTGGCGATGCCGGCCAGGATGAAGCTGGCCTGCGACAGACAGAGCAGGCCGACCAGACGTCGCGGGCGCGACTCGGCGAAGGCGCGAATGCTGGTGATCAGGGCGGTGGCGAGCGCGGCAATGCCAAGTCCGTCGAGCACGTGCTGCTCGGCCTGGGTGAGCGCCACGGCCTCGCTGCGGGCGACCAGCAGCGCGCCCAAGTGGCCGTTGAACAACAGGGCCACCGGCAGCAGCGGCCCATGCTCAAACTGGCGGATCACCCAGCCGTGCAGCGGGAACAAGCCCTTGCGCAAAGCCACCGCCAGCACCACCAAGCTGAAGGTGACGCGACTGGCCTGGGCCATTTCCTGCATCTCGACGCTGTGCAGAAGCAGGATGGCGACGGTCAGCGCCAGGCTGCTGGCAGCGAGAAAAACCTGCACCGTGCGGCGGCTGCGGTCCTCGCCAAACAGTCGCAGGGCGAAGGGCAGCCCGGTCAACCACCAACCCGTCGCCAACACCGCAAGATTGGCCGCGCCGTACGCGGTCTGCGTGGCGGCGGCGAGCAGCAGCAGGCCGGCCAAAAAACGACCACCGGCATCGCGACGCGGCGCCAGCACGATGACCCCAAGGGTGAGCGCCGCAAAAAAGGCCATCGGCACGGCATCCAGGGCATCGGCCTCAAACCAGGCGAGCCAGGGATCGAACAGCCGGGCGTGGGCCGCCGTGCCAACCTCGCGCGCGGCCAGGGCGAAGCTGAATAGGGCGAGGCCGGCGGCAGCGACAGCAACCGGACTCGGCCGAGCCGCACGCCAGCAGGCCAGAGCCCCGACAAGCAGGGCGCCGATGCCAAGGCTAAGATAGGGTGCGGCAAGCTGGGTCACGGCGTCAGGGAAGTGGGGGTGGTGCGATCGGCGGCGGAGGTCGTGCCCCTGGGCTCGAAACGGCCAAGCCAGCGCGCAAAAACGACCGCCGGACGAACGATGAAGCGGTCGAGCACGGCATCGTAAAAGCCGCGTCCAAGCGCGACGCGATAGAGGGCAACCTGCACCGACCTGGGCAGCAGGGACTCGTAGTGCTCACCGGTCGGATCGATCCGCCCGCCCGCCGCGGCATGCACGCGGTGGTAGTCGCGCAGCATCGAGGGCGAGCGCAGGAACTGCAGCGTGCGCAGCAGGGCGTGGCTGACCAGATGGATGACCGCAAAGGTGGTCCAGCCAAGGCCGATCTCGGCAAAGATCAAACCGAGCTGGGTCTGGGCGGCGTAAGCCAGCGAGGTCTTGGCATCGGCGCAGGTGCGGTGAACCAGGGTGCCGAGCAGGGCCGTGGTCAGACCGATGAAGACCACCAACGCCGCCGCGATCCAGGAGGCGCGCAGCAGCGGCTCGATGCGCAGCAGCAGGTAGGCGCCTGCATGCACGGAAATGGCACCGTAAAAGACCGCACTCGACGGCGTCGGCCCCTCCATCGCCCGCACCAGCCAGCCGCAGAACGGCCCCTGGGCGGATTTGCCGCAGGCGGCGAACACGAGCAGCACGCCGACCACCGTCGCGGTGCCGCTGTCGAGCAGATGCGCCTGACTGCCGTGGAACAGGCCGTCCCAGGACGCTGTGTGGAAGCCATGATGGGCGAAGAAGACGGCCAGCAACAGTCCCAGGTCGGCGATGCGATAAATGCCGAACACTCGCAAGGCATTGCGCACCGGATCGGGCCGGTATTGGAAAAAGCCAATCAACAGCACCGAGGTGATGCCCACGAGTTCCCAGCCCCCGAGCAGCAGGTCCAGCGAATCCGCCGTGAACACCAGCAGCGCCCCGAAGGTGAACAGGTATTGCAGCAAGAAGAAGCGGAAGAACCCGGGATCGCGGTGCAGGTAGCGCACGCTGAAGGCGCCGACCACACCGGCAAGCACAACGGTGACCCCGACCAGCGGCAGCGACAGTCGGTCGATCCGCAAGGCCAGTGGGAAATGGTACTCAGCGACGTGAAACCAGTCGCCCACCGACACCCGCACCGGCGTCAACCCATCGCCCCACATCTGCCAGACCAGGGCGCCGGCCACACCCACCAGCAGCAGGTACAGCGCCCGGGTCAGCCCGGCCAGCAGGCGCTCGGAAAGCGGGATGCCGAGCAGCCAGAGCAGGCTCAGGGCCAGGAAGGCGGCGCCTGGCGCGGCGACCAGCAGGAGGGCGAGGGCTTCGGAGCTCATGTTAGGCGGCCTGACTGGGTTCAATGCGGGCGATCGGCAGGTGACCCGCCTTGCCCTGGTACCAACTGCGCGAGTCCGGCGTCACTGGCAGCGGCTCTTCGTCGCCCTCGAGCGGCTCAAAGAGGTCGCCCCCGCGGGAGATTTGGAGGCGACCATCGGCCGGGTCCATCGTGGCCAGCCGAATCCAGCGGTTGCCGACAAACTCGACCAGTTCCGGATTCGCCCGCACCACGGCCATCAGCCGCTGCGGCGTGGTCTCGACGACGAAGAGCACGCGCACGGGTTCATGCAACTCGACCGTCTGCAGCGGCAATCCCGTGCGCAAATCCCCCTGGAAACCGTTCATCACGCCGACCAGCCCGGTGATGTTGTGCGGCAGCTTGGTGCCGCTGCCGTAGACCTCGTTGTCGACCGTCGAAAAGTAGTATTCCAGGTTGATGCCGGCACAGACCGGCACCACCGCGGCCAGCACACGCGCCAGCGCCTGATCCGTGGGATCCGCATCCGGATCATAGCTGGTCAGAAAGGCGCGGCGATCCAGGAACAGGCCGCGCGTGTGCGCCCGGCGGCCGACAAAGGCGACGGCGTTCGTGCAATGGCCATACTCGGGGCGCGGCTCGGCAATGTGCTCGGCGCGCGCCTGCACGTGGCGCAGGGCGCGCTCGCCGCGGATCCCCGGCCCGGCGGTGCCAAAGCGACGCACCCGCTCGTCGGCATTCAGCACGCGCGCACGATCGAGCGACTGCTGCACGCGGTTGAGGTCGCCGCGGTGCGAGGCGGGCAGCAGATCGGTGTCGAAGAACTCAATGTCATCGCTGCAGGTGTCGTGATAGCCGCCGAGGAACCAGGTGTCCTCGGGAATGACGATGCCGCGCCCGCGCAGCACCGCCCGCACCCCGGGCCGGTTGGCCATGATGGCAAAAACGCGCGCATTGGGAGCACCCGTGCGGCCTCCGCAGGCGCCGCAGCAGTAGGCCGACTCATAGGGGTTGTTCAGACTGGTGCTGCCGTGCCCGAGCACCACCACCAGGCGGGCGTGCGCACGCTGCAGACCCGCCGGTCCGAGCACGGAAAGCACGCGCTCAGCCATCTCCTGCTCGGTGAATCCGCCCAACAAACCGGTCGTCGCATCGCGCGACTCGGCATCGTCGCGCATGAAGGTCAACTCGGTCTTCGGCTCCGGCAGGAAGGCCCGGTTCAGCCGCCGGATCAGCCGGCCGTAGCTGCGCGGACTGAGCACGCGGAAGATGAGCGGGAAGAGCGACAAAAAGCCCAGGCAGGCCGTGCTGATCCAGCCGCGCACCAGGGTGCGCGAGGAGATGAAGGTGTTGCGTGTCACCCGGGCCCAGGCGCGACGCAGCCACTGGCGCTTGGCCTGCAGATGGGCGTGATCGCCGACCGCCACCTCGCGCACGGCATGCGCCGGCGTCACCACAACCGGACAGAGCGAAACACCGCCGGCCTCATCGAGACCCGCGTAATGAATGGCCACGCCAAAGAACCCGGCCGCGCCCACCGTCTCGATGTTCGGATCCACCTCCTCAAGGGCGCGGCGGAACGACTCCTCGCGCTCGTCGATGCAAAACAGCACCTGGGCGGCAAGACGGTCACCCGCGACCGGCAGCGGCGGCAGCGCGCGATGTTTGGCCAGCGGGATGAGAATGCCGCGCTCATGCCGCCGCTCGTAGGCCAGATGCAGCAGGCGGCGGCGCTCGGTTTCGTTGCAGGCGGCAATCTCAAGCTGCAACCGCTCGAAGTCGGCCTCGGCCAGGCCGGCAATCTCGTGGCTGGCCAGGCCGATGAGTTGGGCGACATCAAAAAAGCGCGCCACCGGCGTCAGGCGATCCGTCCTCGGCGCCGACACCGGCACGCGACGCCAGGCGGCGGTGTCGCCCATCAGATCCTGCAGGGCGGCCAGGGTGTAGGTCAGGCGCAGGGCGACAAACTCCAGCAGCGAGCAGCGCACGCGGTCGTGCGGCGCGAGACTGACATCGTTCTCCAGCATGCGCACCATGCCGGCCCAGCCGCGCAACGGCAGCAACTCGGCGGTAAGAAACGATTCCCATTCATCTTCAGGCACCTCCAGCCGCTCCAGGGCGTCGAGCACCACCGCCTCCGCATCCATCGCCTGCGCCTCCTGGCGCAGGAACTCGGCTCGCGCACCGGCGAGGTGCCGGCGGTAAACCGCCAGCGGCTGCGCCATGATGCGGCGCGAGGCAACCAACAATCCGTGCTCGCGACCCGGCATCGGCCAGTAGGCGATGCCCTGATCGAGATAGGCGCCCACCAGGCGGATCAGCGGCGGATGAATGATGCGGTCCAGATCCTCGCCGGAGGCCTCCAGCACCGCCTCGTGCGGTCGTCGCGCCGGCCGCGGCGCCGGCGGTTCCTGTGCTGCCACCCGCGCCAGACAGGACTGCCAAAGCCGTTCCGGCGTATCACCCGTGAGCAGATGTGCGGAGGCCGGCGGCAGATCGCGGCGGAAGCCGAGCAACCAGTCGCCCTCCTCCAACTGCCAGGCAATGTCGAGACCGTTGACCCGGCGCACGCCCGGGATGAGCAGGGCACGACGCAGGGCGCGGCGACTGAGCCGGCCGGGCAGGATCTCGGCGTCCGGCTCGCAAGCGAGCACGGCATGGATGTCCTCGTCGAGAATCCGTCCTTGCGCACGCGCCTGCTGATAGGCCTGCTCGGTCAGGAAGGGCTCCGCCTCAAACAGCTGCGCCGCCTCCACCACCGCCCTTTCGAACTCCTGATGCTGCAGGGCGTGCAGGGTGTTGTGATGGACAAACACCCCCATGGGCCCCTGGCTCGGCAGGGCGTGGGCCGCATGTTCCAAAGCCTGCCGCAGCGCCTCACCCCGTCCAGCCACCGGTGCGGCGGCATCGTGCGGCGTGCAAACAGGGGTCTGGCTCATGGGGTGTTAGCAGTTAACACCGTTCGGCCGGTTCCGCCATCCCCTCTGCAGGGGGTATTTGCAGCCAAATTTGCGGGGGGCCCCAACCGGGTGCGAGAATCCCCTGTCGAGGGGATGTTTTCCCGCCGCGGTGCATGCGTTTTTGCTGACAGCCACGCACGCCATGTCCTCCCCCGCCCCCCACCCCGCCGCTTCCGGCCCGCAACCCGTCGGCAACTTCGCCGGTTTCCGCCAGCACTTCGGCAAGGACGCCATCTCCGGCTTCCTGGTCTTCCTCATCGCCCTGCCGCTCTGCCTCGGCATCGCCAAGGCCAGCGGTTGCCCGGCCATCGCCGGCATCTTCACCGCCGTCGTCGGCGGCCTGCTGACGCCCTTCCTGAGCAACTCCGAGCTGACCATCAAGGGCCCCGCTGCCGGCATGATCGCCATCGTGCTCGGCACGGTCAACGAACTTGGCTACGAGAAGGCCCTCGCCGTCGGCATGGCCTCCGGCTGCCTGCAAATCCTCTTCGGCGCGCTCCGCCTCGGCACCCTCGGCGAGTTCTTCCCGGTGGCCGCGGTGCACGGCATGCTCGCCGCCATCGGCGTCATCATCATCTCCAAGCAGATCCATGTCGCCCTCGGCGTCGCCGCCCACGCCAAGGAGCCGCTCGAACTGCTCGCCGAAATCCCCCACAGCCTGATGAACCTCAACCCCGAGATCGCCCTCATCGGCGCGCTCGCCCTGCTGCTGCTGTTCGGCCGTCACTTCATCAAGGCCCGCTGGGCCCAGGCCGTGCCCGGCCCGCTCTTGGTCCTGCTCGTTGCCGTGCCGCTATCCTTCCACTTCGACATCGCCCACCAGCACATGTACCAGTTCCACGGCCACGCCTACCTGATCGGCCCGGACCAGTTGGTCAATCTACCGCTCAACCTGCTCGACGGCATTCGCGGCCCGGACTTTTCCGCCCTCTTCAGCGCCGCCAGCCTGAAATGGATCGTGCTGTTCTGCCTCATCGGCAGCCTCGAGTCCATGCTCAGCGCCAAGGCCGTCGACCTGATCGACCCCTGGCAGCGCCGCACCGACCTCAACCGCGACCTGCTCGCCGTCGGCATCGCCAACACCCTCGTCTCCTGCATCGGTGGCCTGCCGATGATCTCGGAAATCGTCCGCTCCTCCGCCAACCGCAACAACGGCGCGCGCACCCGCTGGGCCAATTTCTGGCACGGTGTGTTTTTGCTCCTGCTGGTTGCCAGCGTTCCCGCCCTGCTCAATCACATCCCGCTCGCGGCGCTCGCCGGCATGCTGGTTTTCACCGGCTACAACCTCGCCTCGCCCAAGGAATTCCGTCACATGTTCCACGTCGGCAAGGGCCAGCTCCTGGTCTTCATCACCACCCTCATCGCCACGCTGGCGACCGATCTGCTGCTCGGCATCGCCATTGGCATCGCGGTCAAGATGGTCCTGCACCTCTGCAATGGCGTGCATCCCGTCAACCTGCTGAAGCCTCACGCGGACATCGAGACCTGCCCCGAGCAGGGCCATCCGGTCGTGCGCGTGCGCAAGGCCGCGGTCTTCAGCAACTGGCTGCCGCTGCGCAAGCAACTGCTCGCCCTGCGCGACCATCCGCGCGTGCGTGTCTGCCTTGCCAACACCCACCTGGTTGATCACTCGGTGATGAAAAAACTTGAGGAGATGGTGCAGGACTGGAAACTGGAAAACCGCGAACTGATCCTCGAAGGCCTCGACGCTCACTCGCCGGTCTCCGACCACCCCCAGGCGGCGCGCCTGCAGCGTGTCCGCGCCTGAACCCATCCCCACCATGCTCAAAACCCTGACCTTGCTTGCCGCAGGTCTGGCGCTCGCCGCGCCGGCCGCTGCCGACCTCTCTGACTCGAACGGCAACCTCTGGCTCAACTACGTCGGCGATCACCCGCTGTTCGGCAGCCCCTGGGGCCTGCACCTCGAGGTGCAGAACCGCCGCGAGGAACTCGGCCGCGAATGGCAGCAGCTGCTCATCCGCCCCGGCCTCAACTACCAGATCAGTCCCACCATCGCCGTCAGCGCCGGCTGGGCCTACGTGCGCACCTATCCCTATGGCGACTTCCCTGCCGACACCGAGTTTCCCGAGCACCGCGCCTGGGAGCAGGTGACGCACCGCTTCGAAGCCCTCGGCCTGGAATGGCAGCAGCGACTGCGCCTCGAGCAGCGCTGGATCGGCGAGATGGCCGGCAGCGAACGCGCCGGGTACGACCTGGCCAACTGGCGCTACGAAAACCGCGTCCGCTACCTGCTGCGCACCACCCTGCCGCTGACCGAAAACAAAAAGACCTACCTGGCGCTGTGGAACGAGACCTTCGTCAACTTCGGCAGCAACGTCTCCGGCAATGTCTTCGACCAAAACCGCGCCTTCATCGGCGTCGGCCGCAGGCTCGGCGAATTCACCCGGCTGGAAGTGGGCTTCATGGAACAGACCGTGCAGCGCCGCGGTGGCGAGATCTGGGAACACAACCACACGCCCAGCGTCTGGCTCACCTCGGCCTGGCCCTTCGGCCGCCGCTGACCGGCTCAGGGCTGCAAGGCCAGCACAAAGATCAGCCGGCCCTCGCGCCAGCGCGGCCCGCCAATGAACAGCGGACTGCCCGGCCGCAGCACGGCATCGGTCTTCACCAGCACCTGCTGATCGCGCCAAAACTGCAGGTGCAGATTGATCCCTCCCCCCGGCGCCGGCCCCTTGGAGTCGACCTTGAGAAACAGGTCCTTCGACGGCACAACCCAGGATTCATACTCGCGAAACACGTCCTGCAGGTGCTCGCCCAGCACCTCAAAATGGCCGCTGTCGGGAAAGGCCGCCGCCAGCCTTGCGCTCAAGTTCGGCAGATGCGGCGATTCGGCCGCCGCGGCCCCCGCGGGCGCCGCCGGCAACGCATGGATGAGCGCGCCCCAGACCTTGCCCTCGGTGGCCGGATCGGCCGCGCGACGCGGCACCTCGGCCGCCGGCAGCGACAGGGCGGCACCGGCGAGGCAGCTGAGGGCGACACGGCGTTTCATTCGGAACGGGCGGTGAGGGCCGACTGCGGGGCAACCGCCGGCTGCGGCGGCGCCGAGCGGGCATTCTGCTGGTGCACGGAGAACAACTGCTGATCCGCCGCGCCCTGCCGGAAACCGACCAGGGGGCGATCGGCCGGCATCTCTTCGAGGCCGTCGAGCAGCAAGACGGTGGCCTCGGCCGCCTCGGAGAAGTGGGTGGAGGCATGGACTCCAGGATCCGGCGTGTAGGTGGCCAGCACCCGGCTGTCGCCACCCGTCGGCGGGCGCACCAGCACGGCCGTCAGCAGCACCAGAGCAGCCGCGACCGCCAATCGCGGCAGGCGGAACCAGGCCAGCCAGGCACCGGCACCACGGCGTTGCGACGCGCCGGCGGTCTCGCGCGCCAGTCGCACCTGGATCTGGCTGTTGAAAAAGTCGGCATGCGGCACCGCCATCTCGCTCGGCAGATGGTCGCGCAGGCTGCGGCTGAGCAACTGCAGCGACTCCGCCTCGCGGCGCAGGGCGGGCTCGACGCTCAACCTCGCGGCGAAGCGCTCGCGCTCAAGCGGCGTCATCTCGTCGTCGAGCCAGCGCAGCAGGTCGGTCTCTTCAGGCGGCGTTTTCATAGGTGTCCTTCAACAGTTCTTGCAGTTTCTTACGGGCGTAAAACAGGCGACTCATCACCGTGCCCAGCGAGCAGGGCACGGCGGCGGCGATCTCCTCATAGGACAGGCCCTCAATCTCGCGCATGACGATCACCTGGCGGTGGTCCTCGCTCAACTGGCCGAGGGCGGCGCGGATGCGACGGCCAAGCTCGGCATGGCGCAGCGCCTCGTCCGGCGCGGCCTCGCCGTGCGGGGCGGTCTCCGCCCCGGCCGCGACGCGGTGCTCGGTGCGTTCGTCGTCGAACTCGCCATCGCCCTGGATGCGCTTCTTGCGCAGCCAGTCGTAGGTGACGTTGTGGGCGATCCGGTACAGCCAGGTGTAAAACGCCGAATCCAGCTTGAACCGCGGCAGGGCGCGCCAGGCCTTGATGAAGGCCTCCTGCGCGAGGTCCCAGGCCTCGGTTTCATTCTGGATCATGTGGTAGGTCATGGCGTAAATCCTCCCCCGGTAGCGCGTCACGAGCTGGTCGAAGGCGCGCGAGTCACCCGCCTGGCTGCGCCTGACCAGGTCGTGGTCCGGGATTTCGCCGGGTTCAGGCGCAGGAGAGACGGGCATGAGCTCGGATGTCAGAGGTGAAGACGGGACCGCGGGAGCACTTATTCAATGCCATTCTCCGCGGATTTGCGCCGGCGTCAAAGCGCAGATTCACCGCCACACCACGCAGGCCCAAGCGTCAGCTCAACAAAAAAGCGCCGCGAAACGCCTCCGACCCGTATCCGCCTTTGCCAAAACCCCACCTGCTCTCTACGATGAATGCCATCATGTCCACCGTCCAAACGGCCGCGAAGGGCCGTCAGTTCCCAAAGTTCGATCTCGCCCGCCTGCTGCACACCGTTTTCGAGCCCACTTACGGCCGCAAGGTCTGCATCCTGATCGATCTGCCCGACCTCGCCGAGGCCAGGGACATGGCCTTCCTGCAGAACCCCGACCGCGCCATCCAGCGCCGCGCCCACCAGTACTTCTACCGCGGCCTGCACGACGGCGTCATGGAAGAGCTTGCCCTGCAGGGCGGCGAAATGTTCGCCTACGTGCAGACCGGCGGCAGCAACCTCGACCTGCCGGACGAGTGCGCCGACATGCAGGGCAACCGCCTCAGCCTGGAGCGCGACATCTACCCGAACTACGACCTCATTCTCTGCATCTCCACCTTCTCGGCCACCGCGCCGCTCACCGCCTTCGCCAAGCAGTACGGCTTCCGCGGCGCCACCCTGCACGGCCTCAATGAGGTCATCCTCAACAGCGGCCTGGCGGTCGACTACAACGACGTCAGCCGCGACGCCGAAAAGCTGCGCCTTGCCATGACCCGCGCCGACCGCGTCGAGATCGATTTCGCCCTGGAAAGCGGCGAGGTGCTCACCGCCGCCCTCGAACTCGGCGGCCAGGAGGCGCAGAAAAGCCACGGCCTCTGCCGCGGCGACACCCCCGACATCGCCAACCTGCCGGCCGGCGAGGTCTACTTCGTGCCCACTGGTGCCGAAGGTCACTTCCCGATGGAGTACGAAGACGGCACGCTCGGCAAACTCACCGTCACCGGCGGCCGCATCATCCGCAGCGACCTCATCGCCGGCAGCCAGGCCACCATCGACGCTCACAACGCCCGCCTGCAGGACGATCCGATGACCGGCGTGCTCGGCGAACTCGGCTTCGGCACCCAGGTGCTGCCGGTCTCGGGCGCCGACATCCAGGACGAGAAGGTGCTCGGCACCTGCCACCTCGCCACCGGCCGCGACGACCATCTCGGCGGTCACATCACGCCCGACCTCTTCAAGCGCCGCCAGAACGCCACCCACGACGACATCCTGTTCGCGCCCCACAAGACACCGAACTTCGACATCCGCCAGGTGCGCCTGTTCCGTGGCGACCAACAGGAAATCCTCATCGAGCACTTCCAGCCCGCCAAGTACCTGCTCGACGCCCTCGCGGCCGACTGACGCCGTGAATCCCTACGAAACAACGCGGCTGCTCGACGAGTACCTGCTCTTCCACTATGGCAGCCCCGACGAGGTGCTGCCCTGGCCCGAGGGGCCGCGCGGCGCGCTCGGCTTCGCCGAACGCACGGTCAGTGAGCTGGCGGACTTCACCCGCCAGCCCGCTACCGCCCTCGACCTCGGCTGCGCGGTGGGTCGCTCCAGCTTTGCGCTCGCCCAGCGCGGCCTCGACGTGCTGGGCATCGACTTCAGCCAGCGCTTCGTCGACGCCGCCAGCACCCTCGCTTCAGGCGACGCACTTGCCTACCGCCGCCTCGACGAGGGGGCGGCCGCCACGGACTTGGTTGCCCGTGCACCTGCTTTCGCCCCGCCCGGGCGGGTGCGTTTTGAGACCGGCGACGCCATGGACCTGCGGCCCGACCTCGGCGCTTTCGATCTCGTCCATGCCGCCAACCTGCTCTGCCGGCTCACCGATCCCGAGCGCCTCATCGCCCGCCTGCCCGCTTTGGTCAAACCCGGCGGCCAGCTCCTGCTCGCCACGCCCTGCACCTGGCTGGAGGAATTCACCCCGCGCGGCCACTGGCCGCAGGGATCGACCTTCGACTGGCTGCAGGCCCGCCTCGGCGGCGACTTTGAGCTGGAGCTGCGCAGGGACCTGCCCTTCCTGATCCGCGAGCACGCCCGCAAGTACCAGTGGAGCGTCGCCCTCGGCACCCGCTGGATCCGCCGCGGCTGAACCGCGGTCGACGCGGGCGAGTTTCCCTTGCGAAACGCCCGGCATGGCGCTTGTTGCCGGCCCCCTGCCGCATGCCAGCGGTCAGGTCACCTGCTCATCCCCGAATACCATGTCCACCGACGCCAAGACCTCCACCGCCTCCATGGAAAAAATCGTTTCGCTCTGCAAGCGCCGCGGCTTCATCTTCCAGAGCAGCGAAATCTACGGCGGCTGCGGCGGCATCTGGGACTACGGCCCGCTCGGCGCCGAGCTGAAGCGCAACCTGCGCGACATCTGGTGGCGCACCATGACCCGCGAACGCGAGGACGTGCTCGGCCTCGACGCCGGCATCCTCATGAATCCGGCGATCTGGAAGGCCAGCGGTCACGTCGACACCTTCGCCGACCTCATGCGCGAGTGCTCGCTCACCAACAAGCGCGTGCGCGCCGACCACGTCGAGCCGCAGGACGGCACCGTGCTCAAGTACAGCGCCGCCCAGGCCCCCAACGGCTGGCGCTGGGATCGCCCAATCACCGCCCTGCTCAAGAACGGCGAGCACATCGAGAGCTTCCGCAAGCGCGTGCGCGCCCTCATTGCCCAGAACGCCGGCGAAGCGGCCGGCAAGCCGGAGGAGATCGAGCTGCTCGACGAAACCAAGATCGATGTCGTCGCCGGCAGCGTCGACTTCCATCCCGAGACCGGCGGCCTGCTCGGCGAGGCCCGCCCGTTCAACCTCATGCTCAAGACCTACCTCGGCCCGACGGCGACCGAGGACGACGTCACCTACCTGCGCCCGGAAACCGCTCAGGCGATCTTCGCGCAGTTCAAGAACGTCTTCGATTCCAGCCGCATGAAGGTGCCCTTCGGCATCGGCCAGATCGGCAAGGCCTTCCGCAACGAGGTGACGCCAAAGAACTTCACCTTCCGCAGCCGCGAGTTCGAACAGATGGAACTCGAGTTCTTCATCAAGCCCGATGAGGCCGTCGAAATCATCTGCGGCGAGGTCGCCCCCTGGCACGAGGGCGCCGACCTCAGCGAACCGCAGCCGAACTGGGGCTGGGAACTCTGGCACCGCTACTGGGTCGACCAGCGCACGAAGTTCTACCAGGGCATCGGCCTTGGCAACGTGCTGGAATACTACTGGCAGACCCCGGAAGACCTCGCCCACTACGCCCGCGCCTGCGTCGACATCCTTTGCGAATTCCCCTTCGGCACCGAGGAACTCGAAGGCATCGCCGCGCGCGGCGATTTCGACCTCGGCCAGCACCAGAAGCACAGCGGCAAGACCCAGGAAGTCTTCGACGAGGACCTCAAGAACGCCGCCGCCAAGCTCAGCGACGAACAGAAGGAGGCCCTCATCCAGAAGCGTCTCGCCGCCGAGGCCGCCAAGACCAAGGGCACTCCCCTGCCCGAGGCCGATGTCCGCGCCTGGTTCGAGCGTCTGTTCAAGGGCAGCTACGTGCCGCACGTCATCGAACCCTCCGCCGGTCTCGACCGCATGGCGCTCGCCGTCATCGCCAAGGCTTACGACGAGTTCGAGAAGACCGACGACAAGGGCAAGAAAGAGACCATCACCGTGCTGCGCTTCCACCCGCGCGTCGCGCCGATCAAGGTCGGCGTCTTCCCGCTGCTGAAGAACAAGCCGGAACTGGTCGCCAAGGCGCGCGAGGTCTACGCCCTGCTCAAGAAGCACCTCAACTGCTTCTACGATGAAACCGCCAGCATCGGCCGCCGCTACGCCCGCCAGGACGAGGTCGGCACGCCCTTCGGCGTCACCATCGACTTCGAAACGCTCGGCGAAAAGGGCCCGGAACTGCAGGACACCGTCACCCTTCGCCACCGCGATGGCGGCGAACAGGAACGCGTGAAAATCAGCGACCTGCTCGGCAAACTGCTGCCGCTCTGCTCCTGAGCGGCTGGGGCCTGGCTTTGAGGATAGGACTCATAGGTCACATAGGACTTCTAGGACCTATTCCACCGCAGGCCAGCCTCACCCCTGGCGCTTCCAAAACGGCTTCTTGACCACCTCGGCCGGAAAGCGGCGACCGCGGATCTCAATCTCCAAAGCCGTGCCCGGCGCCGTGGCGGCGGGCGGCAGGTAGGCCATGCCGATGCCGCAGCCGAGGCTGGGCGACTGCGTGCCGCTGGCGACCTCGCCCACGACCGCTCCGTCGTGCAGCACCGGGTAATGCGGGCGCGGCGGCGGCGCGGCGCCAGTCATGCGAAAGGCGGTGAGTTTGTCGGGCAGGCCGGCCGCCTTCTGTGCCAGCAGGGCCTCGCGACCCGTGAAGGTTTCCTTGTCGAGAGCCACGAAGAATCCCAGGCCCGCCTGCAGCGGCGTGCGCTCGGGCGACAGGTCATTGCCGTTGAGCGGGTAGCCCATTTCCAGGCGCAGGGTGTCGCGCGCGCCCAGACCGCAGGGCAGGCCGCCTTCGGCGCGCACGGCATCGAGCAGGGCCTCGAACCAAGCGTCGGCGCTGGCGGCGGGGGCGAAGAACTCAAAGCCTTCCTCGCCGGTGTAGCCCGTGCCGCAGAGCCAGAGAAAATCGCCCTCGTGCAGGCTGACATGCACCGTGTTGTGCTCGGGAAACGGCGCCGCCTCGCCAAAGACGCGGGCGAACACCGCACGGCTGCGCGGCCCCTGCACAGCCAAACCGGCGGTGCGGGCGCTGAGGTCGCGCAGGGTGAGATCGTCCTCCGCGTCACGGCCCGCGGCCAGGGCTTGCAGCTGCGCCCAGTCCTCGGCGATCTTCGAGGCGTTGACGACGAGGAAGAACTCGTGGCGGGCGACCCGGTAAAGGATGAGGTCGTCGATGACGCCGCCCGCTTCATTGAGCAGCAGGCTGTACTGCCCCTGCCCCACTTCGAGTTTGGAGAGGTCGTTGGTCAGGGCGCCATTCAGGAACTCCAGCGCCGACGTGCCACCGACCAGGAACTGGCCCATGTGCGAGATGTCGAACAGACCGACCCGCTCACGCACCGCCTTGTGCTCCTCGACGATGCCCGAGTACTGCACCGGCATCTCCCAACCGGCGAAGGGGATCATGCGCCCCCCGATTTCCAGGTGCTTGGCATGCAGGGGCGAGCGCTGAAGATCGGCGGAGTCGGACATGCCGCTACAGTGGCGGGCCGGACGCCGATGTCAAAGCGCGGCCCACCGCCAACGGCCTGTCATCGTGAGGCCTGGCACGGGTGGTTTTCCGAACCCGCCCTTGCACGACCGCAACGCGACGGCTTGGGTGAAGCATGAACAGCATGACCGGATTTGGCCGCGGCGAGGCGCGGCAGGGCGACCGCCTCTGGCAGGTCGAATGCGCCAGCGTCAACCGCAAGCAGCTCGAGGTGGTGGTCAACCTGCCGCGCGACCTGAGCACGCTCGAAGGCGAGGTGCGCAACCGGGTGGCAACCGCCTGCTCGCGCGGCCGGGTGCAGGTGTCGATCAAACGCCAGGACGGCGAGGTGGCGAGCGACCTGCCGCAGATCCGCGAGGCGGCGATCGAGCACTACCTGGCGCGGCTGTTCAGCCTCGCCGGCCGGCTCGGCATCTCGGCCGAGATCTCCATGAGCGAACTGCTGCGCCTGCCCGGCGTGCTTGGCGTGGAGACCGAGGAAGCGAATCCCGAGGAGGCCTGGCCGGCGATCCGCGAAGCGCTCGATGCGGCGCTCAGCCAGTGGCAGCGCATGCGCGCCACCGAGGGCAGCCACCTGCGCGAGGAGATTGAGGGTCGCCTGGCCACGATCGAAAGCCTGCTGGGCCGCATCGCCGAAAAGGCGCCGCAGGTGCCCGAACTGCAGCGCGCGGCCCTGCGCCAGCGCCTGGAGCAGGCCGGCCTGCCGTTGCCGCTCGACGACGAGCGACTGGTCAAGGAGATCGCCCTGTTTGCCGATCGCACCGATGTCTCCGAAGAACTGGCGCGCGCCGCCAGTCACCTGAAGCAGTTCCGCACTTACCTCGGCTCCGGCGAACCGATCGGGCGCAGCCTCGACTTCCTGCTGCAGGAGTTCTTCCGCGAGTTCAACACGATGGGCTCGAAGTGCAACCACGCCGGCATCGCCCACGATGTCGTCAGCGCGAAGACGGAGCTGGAGAAGATTCGCGAGCAGGTGCAGAACCTGGAGTGAGCACGGCGCGGATCGCCGCCTGCATCACCGCCTCGCTGCCCGGCGGCACCCAGGTCCAGCCGTGGAGATTGCTGTCCTTCTCGCGCCAGGCGCGCTCGACCGGGATGTAACCCGGCCCGCACTCGCCGTAGCCCATGACGAACACGAAGCTCTCCGGTCGGCAGGCCTGGGCGAAGAGCTGATACTCGACGTAGGCTTCCGCCGGCAGCAGCAGCACCTGCGCCGCGCCGAAGTCGAGGCAGGGCAGGTCGATGCGGTGGCCGGCGCGCACGCGCTCATACCAGGCCAGCCCCATCGCCGCTTCGGAGCGACCAAACGGACGCGCCTCGCCCTGCAGCCTGCCGCGCAGGATGGTCTCCGTGTGTCCCGGCGTGCGCCGCGCGCCGAGCGCCAGCGACGCCTGGCGAAAGGTCGCCACCGTCAACGGCACGCGCCGGGTCTCCGCCCAGGCCCGGCGCATGGCGTCATGCAGGCGCGCCGCCAAAACCTCGCGTGCGTCCGCACCCCCGTCGTTCCACTTGCCGGCGGTGACATTGCCCGCACAGCCGCTCACGTAGATCTGTGCGACGCCCGCATGCTCGGCCTGCATGCGCGCCCGCGCCAGGCCCGGGAAATCGGCCGACACCCGGCCCTCGCCATAACGACTCATCGGATGCACGGCGAACCCATGCAGCGCGCACAGGGCTTCATCGCCCTCCCAGAAACTCAGCGTGCGCAGCCAGGGATCCACCTCGCCCGCCGGCGCCGCGCGCGCCTCGGCATCGGCGCTGCGACTGCCCCGTGCATACGACACCGTGCCATCGGCACGCACAAAGCGGCGGTTGCTGGCGACCGCCTCCACCTCCGCCTTGCCCAACCCCAGATGCGTCACGCGGCGCGCCTTCGGCAGGGCCGCGCGCACCGCATCCGCCACCCGGCGGATGCAGGCTTCGTTGAAATCCGGCCAGCACACCGAGGCCACCTGCACCGGCGCCTCGGCCGGCGGCGCGGGCAACTCCTTCCAGGCACCGGTCGCCTCGGTGCCGCGCAGCAGTTTTTCCGCGTCCTCATCCATCACCGGCGCGTCATGCACGTGCGTGCTGTGCACCATGACCCGCTCCGGCAAAGTGCCGACCGCCTCGGCCAGACCGCGCCGCCACTGGTCAAACGAGCTGCCACGGATCTCGCACCAGTCAAAACTGATCAGCACCCAGGGCCGATCCCCGCCGGTCAACACCAGTCCCTTGGCAAACAGCGGGTCGGCCACCTCGCGCACCGGCGCAATGCCGCCGCCCATGCAGGGGTGCCCCACCGGCGGCGTCACATCGACACTGAAGGTGGCCAGGCGAAAAACCGGCGGCTCGGTCGCCAGGGCGGAAACGGCACACAGGAGCGGGAGCAGGCGCGTCAGCATGCCACGAATACGCGACCAGCGACGCCTTCCTGACGCGGCTCACTCCACCTCGGCCACCTGCGAGCGCAGGGAGTTTTTGCCCCAGCGACCCTCCAGCGTGTACACGAGGTGCGGGGTGTACAGCTCCGGCTCAAGCAGGAAGGAGTCGTGGCCCTTGTCCGAGTGCACGGTGATGTACATGCTCGACACGCCGGTGCGTTCGAGTTCGGCGACCAACTGCGCCTGCTCTTCCGGGTAGAAGCAAAAGTCCGAGTCGATGCTGAACACCAGGTAATGGTGACCGGCCGCGCGACTGCGAGCAAACAGCTCGGCAAAACTGGCCACGCCGGCGTCGCGCAGCGGATCGTAGCGCAGCCACATGTTGATGATGCGCAGGTAGGTGTTGGCGTCGAAACGCTTCACGAACTTCTTGCCCTGGTGGAGCATGTAGCTCTCGACGTTGTGGCCGACCTTGTACCATGCCAGCTGGCCGTTCGGCTGGCTGACATCCTGGCGTGCGCGGCGCTCGATGGCATCGAGATGGACGAAGGTCTTGTGCGAAATCATGCGCGCCAGGGCGAGGCCGTACTCCGGCGACGCCGAGTCCTCGTAGTCGCCGCCGTTGAAATGCGGGTCGTTCTCGATCGCCAGCACCTGCTCAAACAGGGTGAGGCGGGTCAGCACGGTCGTGCTCAGGCCGGTGGCCATCGGCACGACAATGCGCACACGCTCCGGGTAGAGGGTGGCGAAGTTGATGGCGAGCAGGCCGCCGACCGAGGCGCCCATCACCGCGTGCAGGCGGCGGATGCCGAGGTGGTCGAGCAGGGCCGCCTGGCTGCGCACGATGTCGACCGACAGCACCGCCGGAAACTCGCGGCCATACGGCTCACCGGTCGCCGGGTTGATCGAGGTCGGCCCGCTGGAGCCGTAGCAACCGCCGAGGTAGTTGGCGCAGACGATGAAGTAGCGGTCGGTGTCGAGCGCCTTGCCCGGGCCGATGAACAAATCCCACCAACCGAGATGCACGTCCTCGGTCCAGCGCTCGCCCACCCCGTCGATGGCGGTGTTCAGCCCGGCGGCATGCTGACTGCCGGAGAGGGCATGGAACAGCAGGATGGCATTGCTGCCGTTGGCATTGAGCTTGCCGTAGGTCTCGTAGGCCACGGTGATGCCCGGCAAACGCTCGCCACTGGCGAACTCAAAGGGTTCGTCAGCGGAACCGAGGTGGAAAAACTGGGTGGCGACCGTGCCGCATCCGTCGGACATAAGCCCGGCAGCAAACAGCAGGAAAGGGCAAGTTCAACCCCGCACTGGTGGCTTTTGCCCTCCGCCTACCGCCAGGGCAACGCTGGGAACAGTCCCAAACCCTAAAATCTACTTGCTCTATCGAGAATAGGGTTTATTGGCTGGAGCGCTGCCTCCCACCATGTCCCCCACCCTTCTGTCCTCCATTGCCCGCCCGCTGAAACCGGTCGCTCTGCAGCGCCCGCGCCCAACCATGGACTGGCGGCTGACCAAGTGGGTGCGCAAGGCTGCCGGGGCCGCACCAAGCTTCAAGCTGGGGATTTTTGCCGGCATCCACGGCGATGAACGGGCCGGCATGCTCGCCGCCGGCCAGCTCTTCCGTGAGATGAGCGAGCCCGGGCATCCGGAGTTTCGCGATTTCGAACTGCATTTTTACCCGGTCTGCAACCCGACCGGCCGCAACCTCGGCACCCGCCACAACCACCGCGGACTGGATCTCAACCGCGAATTCTGGGCCGGATCGGCCGAGCCCGAGGTCATCTACCTGGAAGGCGAACTGCGCCGCGAGCGCTACGACGGCATCGTTGCCCTGCATGCCGACGATGATGTCGAAGGCTGCTACGGCTTTGTCAGCGGCGCCCTGCTCAGCGAGCACCTGCTGGATCCGGCGCTCGACGCCGCCGCGGTCCACCTGCCGCGCGAGCTGGCACCGGTGATCGATGGCTTCGCCGCCGAACGCGGCATCATCAAGGAAGGCTACCCAGGCATCCTCAGTGCGCCGCCCGAACAGCGGCCGCAGGCGCTGGAGATCGTCTTTGAAACCCCCGGCCGCGCGCCGATGGATCTGCAGGTCGCGGCCAGCGTCGCCGCCGTGAAGGCGATCCTCGCCGGCTACCGGCAGTTGCAAGCCTACTCGGCCAACCTCTAAGCCGACCGATGTCGCCGACCTCCAGCCTGCGCTGCGCCCTTCTGCTGCTCACCGCCCTCAGCGGTGCGGCGGCGGCGGAGGGCTATTTCCGACCCGCATGCAGCTACGGCACCCAGCCCGACACCGACCCGCCCAAGTACACCCAGCCGCTGTCGACCATCGACGCCGCCTGGAGTGATCTCGACTGGCTCGATGCCGGCCTGGATTTCCGCTGGCGCTACGAGTACCGCGACGACGACCTGCGCCGCGACATCGCCGGCCTTGATGACCCGCATCTCGTGCGCACCCGCGCCTTTCTCGGCGTCCGCGAAAAGCTCGATCCCCTGCGGCTCGGCGTCGAGTTCGAGGACGCGCGCCGCTACGGCGGTGGTGTCGCCCGCGACGGCCGCGACATCAACGAGGCCGAACTGATCCAGCTCTGGGCCGAGCTGCACTTCGCCGACCTGCTTGGGCACGACGCCCGCGGCAACGCCCGTCCGCTCAGTCTGCGCGCGGGTCGCCTGTCGTTCGAGTACCTCGACCGCCGCCTGCTTGGCAACAACCAGTGGCGCAACACCACCAACAACTTCCAGGGCCTGCGCCTGCAACTCGGTCAGCAGGCCAACGATTGGCAGCTCGACCTGCTTGCCGTGCAGCCGCTCGTGCGCCTGCCCTACGAATGGGACGAACCGCGCGAGGGCCAGTGGCTGCATGCTGCCATCGGCGACTGGCGGCGCTGGTCGGAGATCGTCACCCTGCAGCCGTTTTTCCTCAGCCTGCGGCAGGCGGCCCGACCCGGCATCACGTCCCGGCACATCCACGCGACCGGTCTGCGCGCCTACGGCGATGTCGGCGCCAGCGGCTGGGATTACGACCTCGCGGCGATCGGCGAATTCGGCCGCAGCGGCGCCGAACGCCACCGCGCCTTCGGCTGGACCAGCGAGATCGGCCGTCGCTTCCAGGCTCCCTGGCAGCCACGCCTGAGCGGGTTTTATGGCTATGCCAGTGGCGACCGCGATCCGAACGATCGCGCCAGCAACGGCTTTGAAAAGTACTACGGCTTCGCCCGTCCCTGGTCGGCCAACGACTACCTCACCTGGGAAAATCTGCATGCGGCCAAGACACGGGTCGAACTGCAGCCGCGGCGGAATCTCGCGATCGACTTCGGCTACGGCGCCTACTGGCTGGCCAGCAAGACCGACGCCTGGCGTAACGCCGGCCTGCGCGACCCGGGCGGCAACAGCGGTCGCTTCATGGGCCAGGAACTCGACGCCCGTGCCATCTGGAAAATCCATGCCCGCGCCCGCGCCACTCTCGGCTATGCCCACTTTCTGCCCGGCGAATTCCCTCGCGCCCGCGGCAAGGGTCGCGACAGTGACTTTTTCTACCTCGAGGTCAGCCTCGCCGCCTTTTGATTCCCTCATGAACCGCCGCCGCTTCCTCCTCAGCGCCGCCGCCCTCGCCGGCTGCCGGCCCGCGCCGGCACCCGACGGCCTGCTCCGCCTCGGTCACTTCCCCAACGTCACCCACCTGCAAGCCCTGGTCGCCCGCAGCTTCTCACGCGAAGGCCGCGGCTGGTTCGAGGAACGCCTCGGCCGCGAGGTGCGCTGGTTTGTCTACAACGCCGGGCCCAGCGTCGCCGAGGCGATCTTCGCCCGCTCGCTCGACGCTGCCTACATGGGACCGAGCCCCATGCTCAATGCCTACGTGCGCAGCGCCGGCCGCGAGATGCGCGCGCTCGCCGGCGCGGTCAACGGCGGTGCCGCCCTGCTGGTCCACCCGAACTCCGGCATCCGCAGCGCCGCGGATTTTCGCGGCAAAAAACTCGCCACCCCCCAGCTCGGCAACACCCAGGATGTGCAGGCCCGCGCCTGGCTGCGCGCCCAGGGCTTTGCGGTCAGCCTGACCCGGCACGAGGTCTTCGTCCTGCCCACCAAGAACGCCGACCAACTCGCGCTCTTCACCCGCGGCGATCTCGACGCCATCTGGACGACCGAACCCTGGGCCACCCGGTTGGAGATGGAGGCCGGGGCGCGCGTCTTCCTCGAGGATCGCGACACCTGCGCCACCCTGCTTGTCGCCCGCACCGCCTTTGCCGAAGCGCAGCCCGAGCTCACCCAAAAACTCACCGCCGCCCACCGCGAACTCAACACCTGGATCGGCAGCCATGCCGACGAGGCCGATGCGCGCGTGCGCGCCGAACTGCGCGAACTGACCGGGGCCGAGGTTTCCACCGAACTGCTCGCCCGTGCCCGTCGACGCCTGGTCCTCACCGACCAGATCGATGCCGACCAACTGCAGACCCTGCTCGAGCAGGCGCGCGCCGCCGGTTTCCTGCGCTCCTCCCCCGACCTGACCGCCCTGCTCAGCCATTGCACCTCCGTCCGCCACCCCTCATGAACGATCCCCAAGCCCCGCCGGCCAAGCTGCTCATCGACGGCGTCAGCAAAACCTTCCGCAACAGCCGTGGCGAGGTCCTCGCCCTCGACACCACCACCCTCGCCGTCGACGAGGGCGAGTTCGTCTGCCTGGTCGGGCCCAGCGGCTGCGGCAAATCCACCCTGCTCAATCTGGTCGCCGGCCTCGATACCCCCACGCGCGGCCGCGTGCTCATGGACGGCAAACCGGTCACCGGCCCGGGCTCCGAACGCATGGTCATGTTTCAGGAACACGCGCTTTTCCCCTGGCTCGACGTGCTCGGCAACGTCCTCTTCGGCCTCAAGCTCAAGCCCGGCCTCGACGCGAAAGAGCGGGTCGAAGTCGCCAAACATTACCTGCGACTCGTCGGCCTCGAACGCTTTCTCAAGGCCAGCATCCACGAACTCTCCGGCGGCATGCGCCAGCGCGTCGCCCTCGCCCGCGCCCTCGCGCCCAATCCGCGCGTGCTGCTCATGGACGAGCCCTTCGCCGCCCTCGACGCCATGACCCGCGAGCAGCTCTACGCCGACCTGCAGAAGATCAGCGCCGCCCAGAAAAAAACCGTGCTGTTCGTCACCCACAACGTCCGCGAGGCCGTCTGCCTCGGCGACCGTGTCATCCTGTTCTCGCCCAACCCCGGCCGCATTCGCGAACAGTTCAAGGTCGCCCTGCCGCGCCCGCGCGACATCAACGACCCCGCCCTCTCCGTGCTCGCCGGCGAAATCACCCGCGCCCTGAAAAGCCATACGGCCTGAAGTAGCTTGGAGCATGGAGCCAAGAGCGGAGAGGCCGGCGCTCCCCACTCCCTGCCCTCCGCCCTCCGCCCTCCGCTCTCCGCTCTCCGCTCTCCGCTCTCCGCTCTCCGCTCTCC
>JAEYYS010000055.1 GCA_023428335.1 Verrucomicrobiota bacterium
CCCATCTCCCATCTCCCATCTCCCATCTCCCATCTCCAAAACAAAACTCCCGGCCGGGAAACCCGGCCGGGAGCGAAGGAAGGAACGTTGGGTTCCGACGTGGATTAGAAGCTGACGCTCAGACGGACACCGCCGAAGAACTCGCTGTCTTCGGAGTTGGCGTTGAGGCCCGCGGTGCCAGCCGCATTGAGGGTCGTGCCCTTGGCAGCGTCGTGGCGGCTGTCGAGGGAGATGTTGTAGGCGATGTAGGGCGTCAGGGTGGCGCTCTTGGTCAGCTTGATCGGAGCGGAGATGCTCGGGATGACGTGGGTCCAACCACCGGCACGCGAGCCGTTCTGCGGCAGGGTGTAGTAGTCGAAGCCGTAGCCCGTGCGGACCGCCGGAACGATGCTGAGCCAGGGGGTGATTTCGATCGGCAGATCGGCACCCACTTCAGCGTAGGAACCGCCGATGCGGAAGTCGTAGAAGTAGCCGGCGTAGACGTTGACCGGGCCGAGGCTGGAAGCCACGGTCAGGCCCACTTCCTGAGCGCTGCTGACGTTGAACTCGTCACCGTTGGTGGCCTGGTTGCCGGCCACGGTACCCGAGAAACCGTCGAAGTACTCGTAGTGGTTGAACACGAGGCCGAGGGTGGCCGGACCGGCGTCATAGTTGAGGCCGGCGGACAGGGCCAGTTCCGAGAAGTCGAAATCACCCTGACCGAACGGAGCGCCGCCAGCGGCGGTCGTTTCGACGGAGGTGATGTAACGAGCGCCCAGAGCCAGGGAGACCTGCTCGGTGATCGGGTTGGTCAGGCTGATGCCGGCGCTGACAGTGTTGTCGGCGCGGTACAGGCCGCGGTTGTAGTAACGGGTGTCGTAGCCGACTTCAACGGCAGCGCCGAGGCTGTCGTAGAGGGCGCCGTCTTCTTCCGGCAGCGGGGCCACGGGAGCCTTGGCGCTCGGGGCACCGGCGAAAGCGTTCAGGCTCGCGCAAGCGGCCAGAACGAGAGCCGACTTCGTGATGACGGAGGTCATGCTTTTCAATTTCATGGTTGTTCTAGTTGGTTATTTGGTTGGTGGTTGATGGAGGTTGGTCCGGGAGACCTCCCACCAATCTCGGCAGTTCTACGCCACAAACCCTTCATTGCCAAGCGACAATTTACGAAAAGTTACCGTTTTCCTGATGATTCGGAAAACCTCGGAATCGGGTCATTGTGGGGCCCTTTGGCACCGTCGCAAAGCCGCAGCCAGAGCCGCGGGTTAGATGACTCAAATGATTGATTTGCAACTTTTTAGCATCACTCCCGCAAGCGCAGACGGATGCCTTCGGGACGCACCTCCAGGTCCTGAATGCCGCTCAGAAAGCGCTGCACACCCGGGTCCTGATTCAGATTTTGGTCGACCAAATTCAATCCTTTGATGCCGCCGAGCCAGGCGTCGGGCAGGGGCACGCCGCCGAGACGGACGTCACGGATGGCAAAGCGCGGGCCCGCCTGTGGGTCGCAGGCGGCGTCGAGCGAAAAGCGCAGGCGCAGATTGGCCCCGGCCAGCAGCGGCAGGCCGCTGTCCGCAGGGATGGGAACGATCATGGCCACATGAAGAAGATCCCGTGCCAACTCGACACGAATGTTTTCGCCCAAGCCGCGCTCGGCCAGGAAGGCGTTGATCTCGCGACCGCTGATCTGCACGGTACGCTCATCCACAGTCGCACCACCCGATGGGGCTCCCGGGCTGGCACCCGGCTCCCCCGCCGCCGCCAGCGCCTGCAACTTGGCCTCGAAAACGCGTTCCTCCGTCTCGGCCAACCGCACCGGCTCGAGAGCCCGGGCGTCGAGATGGCGCTTGAACCACCAGTAGGCGCCGCCACCGGCGATCAGGCCGCCGGCGAGAAAGGTCGCCAGCAGGGTGAGCAGCAGCCGGCCGCGGCGCGGCGCGGGCGGCGGAGGGGAAGCGGCGTCGGGTTGCATCGGGGGTCAGACGCCCGCAGCGGGCCGCTTGTTCGAAGCCGGGCGGGAAAACCGCCGGTCAGGGAATGCGCAGGACCTGGCCGGGACGGATGATGTCGGACTTCAGGCCGTTGGCAGCCTTGATCTTGGCAACACTGCTGCCGCGCTTGCGGGCAATGCCATAGAGGGTGTCGCCACGCACCACCTTGTAGGAGGAGCCGGAGCTCTTCTTGGCGGTGGATTTGCTGGTCGTGGTTTTTTTCGTCGCGGTCGAGCGACTGGAGCTGCCGCCCGAAGAGCTGCTCGCACTGCTGCGCGGCGGCGGGCTGCTCGGCGCGTTGAAGGCGTAGGGATCGGCCTCGGCGGGCGCGGGCGGCGGCTCATAGGCGGGCACACCCCCGCCGGTCTGGGCGGTGCCGGGCAGGCCCGGATACGGGTTGTAACCGCCGTCGTTGCCGTAGTTGGAGACGTAGGGGTCGTCATAGGCCGGCGTCTGCTTGAGGGTCTCGCAGGAGCAGAGGGCGGCGGCAGCCAGGGCCAGGAACGGGCGAACGGAGGAGGTCATGCGGGTGCGGTGGGAACCGGCCCACTATGGTTTTTCAACCGGCCCGATCAAGCCAAAACGGCCCGCCGCCGCATTTCCGCGGCGCGACCGGCCGCATGGGCTGAAATACCGGCAACCGGATTTCGTTGGAAGCTATTCTTGCGATTCGCGCCTGCTGTCACTAGGCTGCGCCTCCTTCCCCATGAAAATCGGCTTCAATCTCCTCCTCTGGACCGGTCACGTGACCGAGGACCATTTCCCCGTGCTCGCCAAACTCAAGGCCGCCGGCTACGACGGCGTGGAAATCCCCATCTTCGACATCAGCGATCCCGCGCACTTTGCCCGCATCGGCCGCGAGCTGCGCGATCAGGGCCTCGAATGCACCGCCGTCACCGTCCTGCCCGACGAGGCGCACAACGCCATCAGCCCGGTCGCAGCCAACCGCCAGGGCGCCGTCGACCACCTCAAGCGCGTGCTGGAATGCTGCCACAATGCCGGCGTGCAGACGCTCTGCGGCCCCTATTACCAGGTGCTCGGCCAGTTCACCGGCGCCTTCCCGACCGAGCAGGAACTCGACAACGCCGCCGGCGTGCACCGCGCCATCGCCCCGGTCGCCGAAGCCGCCGGCGTCAAGTGCGCCATCGAAGCCCTCAACCGCTTTGAGTCCCACCTGCTCAACACCATGGAGCAGGCCGCCAGCTACGTGAAGCGCGTCGATCACCCGGCCTTTGGCACGATGTACGACACCTTCCACGCCAACATCGAGGAGAAGAACCCCTTCACCGCCATCGACACCGTCTTCGCCAGCGGCAAGCTCAACCACGTTCACATCTCCGAGAACGACCGCGGCACGCCCGGTCGCGGCCACATCAACCTCACCGAGCAGATCCAGCACCTGAAGAAGATCGGCTACAACGGCTGGATGACGATCGAGGCCTTCGGCTCCGCCCTGCCCGACCTCGCCGCCGCCACCCGCGTCTGGCGCGACTTCTTCCCCAGCACCGACCAGGTTTACCTCGAAGGCATCGAAGTCATCCGCAAGGCTTGGAACGCCTGACCGTCCACCCCCAACCCATCCCATGAGCACCGAACCCACCACCACCCGCCGCGATTTCCTCGGCAAAACCGCCGCCACCGCCGGCGCCCTCACCGTCGCCCAGTCCGCCTGGGCTGCCGGCAGCGACAAGATCAAAGTCGGCCTCATCGGCTCCGGCGGCCGCGGCTCCGGCGCCGCCAACCAGGCCCTGAGCACCAAGCAGGAGGGCGTCGTCCTGCACGCCATCTGCGACGCCTTCAAGGAGAAGGCCGACGGCGCTCTGTCCAACCTGCGCACCAAGCACCCGGAAAAGGTCCAGGTCGATGACTCGCGCATCTTCACCGGCCTCGACGGCTACAAGGGCGTCATCGACAGCTGCGACCTGATCATCCTGACCACCCCGCCCGGCTTCCGCCCCTACCACTTCGAAGCCGCCGTCAACGCCGGCAAACACGTCTTCATGGAAAAGCCGGTCGCCGTCGACAGCCCCGGCGTGCGCAAGGTCCTGGAAATGGCCAAGGTCGCCGACGAGAAGAACCTCAAGGTCGTGGTCGGCCTGCAGCGCCGCTACCAGAACTGCTACATTGAGGCCCTCAAGCAGGTCAAGGAACAGGGCATCATCGGCGACATCGTCTCCGGCCAGGTGTACTGGAACGGCGGCGGCATCTGGTTCCGCGACAAGCAGCCCGGCCAGTCCGAACTGATGTACCAGATCAACAACTGGTACTTCTTCACCTGGCTGTGCGGCGACCACATCAACGAGCAGCACATCCACAACATCGACGTCGCCAACTGGTTCATCGGCGGCCATCCGGAATCCGCCCAGGGCATGGGCGGCCGCATGCAGCGCGTCGACAAGAAGTACGGCCAGATCTACGACCATCACTACGTCGAGTACACCTACGCCAACGGCGTGCGCGTCAACAGCCAGTGCCGCCACCAGTCGGGCGTGTACAACGCCGTGCGCGAGGAGTTCACCGGCACCAAGGGCAAGGTCTACCTCGTCAACAGCGGCGCCTGCTACGCCGTCAATCACAAGGGTGAAACGATCTGGAAATACCGCCCGACCGGCGGCGAAGACCCGGCCGCGGAAGCCGCCAAGGGCCGCCGCAACCGCCGCACCAGCGATCCGGATCCGTACCAGACCGAGCACGACATCCTGCAGGCCGCCGTGCGCAACAACACGCCGAAGAACGATGCCTACTACGGCGCCGAATCGACGATGACCGCCGTCATGGGCCGCATGGCCACCTACTCCGGCAAGGAAATCAAGTGGGACGAAGCCCTCAACAGCAAGGTCCAGCACATGCCGGCCATCGTCACCGCCGAAACCGAGCCGCCAGCCAAACCCACCGCCGACGGTGGCTACCCGATCGCCATCCCCGGCACGCAGGTGCCCGGCGCGGAAGTGATCTGAAGCGACCTGTCACCCAGGTTTGCACCACCGGCCTGCCTCACGGCAGGCCGGTTTTTTTTGCGCCCGCTGCCGACGGGGCGATCCATGGCGAATGTCCAACAAGGAATCCTGAATGACGAAAGGGCCTGGCTCCGCACTTGGGCCTTGGACATTCCTGGTTCGATATTCAGCATTCCTGCTGCCGGGGCAGCCGGGGCAATGACCGCGAAATGCGGGGTCGCTGCCCCTTCTGGAGACGCGGGCAATGACCGCGTGGTTCCCGCGGGTCGCTGCCCCGCGCCACAGTCAAATCCCGGCACAGCAATGCTGCGCGCGCCGCCCACTTGAAACCTTAGACTTTAAACCTGAAACCCCGCCCCCGTCTCAGACGAGCATGAGGGCCGGGTTTTCCAGCAGCTTGCGCATCTCCGCCAGGAAAGTGGCGGCGACCGCGCCGTCGACGACACGGTGGTCGCCGCTCAAGCCGACCCACATGCGCTGGCCGACGACGATCTGGCCCTTGTCATTGACGACCGGCGCCTTGCGGATGCTGCCGATGGCGACGATGGCGGCCTGCGGCGGGTTGATGATGGCGGCAAACTGGTCGATGCCGTAGGCGCCGAGGTTGGACACCGTGATCGTGCCGCCGGCGAAGTCGTCGGGGCTGAGCTTCTTGGTCTTGGCCTTGCCGGCCAGATCCTTGACCGACTGGCTGATCTCCAGCAGGGTCTTTTTCTCGGCCTGCTTGATGACCGGGGTGACCAGGCCGTCGTCGACGGCGATGGCGACGCTGAGGCCGACCGACTTGAACTTGACGATGGCATCGCCGTCCCAGGCGGCGTTGATGGCCGGCTGGGCCTGGGCGGCGCGGATGACGGCCTTGAGGATGAAGTCGTTGACCGTGTTCTTGTTGCCGCCGTTCTTCTCGGCCGTGGCGTTCAGGTGGGCGCGGAACTCCATCAACGGCCCGGCATCCACCTCCATCTGCAGGTAGAAATGCGGGATCTGCGTCTTCGAGGCGAGCAGGCGTTCGGCGATGATGTTGCGCATGCTGCTGGTCGGCACGCGCTCATCCTCGTCGCCAAAGACCGGGCGAATCGTCGGCGTAGCCGGACCGCGTGCGCCGGCACCACCGACCGGGGCGTTTTCGACGTCGGCACGGACAATGCGTCCGCCCGGGCCGGTGCCGGTGAGGCGGGAGAGGGCAACCCCGCGTGCCGCGGCGATCTTGCGGGCCAGCGGGCTGGCCGTGACGCGGGTCTCGGCGCCGGCCACCGCGCGGCGGGTCGGCTGCGGCG
>JAEYYS010000429.1 GCA_023428335.1 Verrucomicrobiota bacterium
AACCGAGAACCGAGAACCGAGAACCGCGAACTAGCGGCCCAACAGTTGCTCCAGTTCCGCGAGCCGGATCTTGCCGAGGTCGCTGCGTGGCAGTTGGGGCAGGGACACGACGCGTTGCACGCGCAGCCAGGGCGGTTGTTCGGTGTGGAAGTGGTCGAGCAGGGGCTGCATGTCCGGGGGTTCGCCTTCGACGACGAGGACCAGCGCGGTTTCGGCGCGTGGATCGGGGCGGGCGATCAGGACCGGCGCGCTGGGCCAGCCGGCTTCGAGGGCGAGGGCCTCCAGTCGCGCCTGCAGCGGCGCGAGGTGGAGGAGTTCGCCGAGGATTTTCACCCAGCCGGATTCGCGGCCTTCGAAGTGCAGCCAGGTGTGGCCGTCGCGGGTTTCCAGGCGCACGCGATCGCGGGTCAGCAGGCCGGTCTGCGGATCGATCGGCTGCCACTGCCAGCCGTCGCCGGTGGCGATGACATGGCCTTCCGCCAGCGAGGGACCGCGCAGGCGCAGGCGACCTTCGGCGTCGGTGCTCGCCTGCCAGTGCGGCAGCACCTGCAGGGCCTCGGACGTGCCGGCGGGCCAGGCTTGGGTGGCGACCTGCGAGGCGGCTTCGGTTAGTCCGTAACTCAGAAACAGCGGCCAGCCGAGAGCGCGTGCGGCGGCGACGAGTTCCGGCGTGATCGCACCACCGCCGACGATGACCGCGCGCAGTCCGTCGGGGGCGCGCAGGCCGGCGCGTACCAGATCGTGCACCTGGGTGGGCACGAGCGAGCTGAGGCTGTCGCCCGCCTCGGCGAAACGCGGCGGATCCCACTTGCCTTCGAGCTGGGTCACCTGGCAGCCGGCCACGTGGGCGCGGGCGAGGATGGCGAAGCCGCCGACGTGATGCAGGGGCAGGACGAGCCGCCAGCGGTCCTGCGCCGTGATGGCAAAATGCGCGTTCACCGCTTCGGCGGAAATCAGCAAGGCCTGCTTCGACAGCACCACCCATTTCGGTCGGCCCTCGCTTCCCGAGGTCTGGAACAGGCAGCGACCACGCCAGCCCTGGCGACTTACGAAATCGGCCAGGCTCGCCATCTCCGCGCGTGGGGCCGCAGGCGGGGCCGCGAGATGGTTGCCGGGATCCTGCCAGAAGTCGGCGGTCATGACCTATTCCAAGCGTCGCCAGGGCAGCTTGTCGAGCACGGAACCAAAGCCGAGCCCGCCGCCGTCGGTGTCGGGCTGGAGTCGGCCGCCGGGGCTGAGCACGCGCTCGAGGAAGGCATCGGGTTCAAACAGATGCTGGGTACAGAGGCCGCACAGACCGACGAGATCGCCGAGTTCGACGCGCGCCTGCGCGGCCTCCCAGGCGGCGAACATCTGGCCGAGCGGATGATCCATCGCCGAGGTCAGGATCAGCGGCTGGCCCGGGTGACGCTGCGCCACCGTGCGCCAGTCGCGTCGCGCCGGTTTGACGACCACGGCATCAAAGCCGTGCTCACCGTCCTGCCAGCCCTTGTCGAGCGCGAGCCGCACGCCCCAGCGTTCGCGGCAGGCCTGCCAGGCCTCGGCCTCGTAGGGGAAGGGGTCTTCCACAAAGTCCAGTTGGCGATAGACCCGCACCGGCATGAACTCGACGAACTTCTGAAAGCTGTCGGCCCTCAGGCAGGCGTTGAAATCCACCCGGAAGCGCGGGCCACCATCGCCGGCGATGCGCGCGCACTGTTCGAGGAAGCGGGTGGTCTCACCGTAGTTCGCGTAGCCCTTCGCCTTCAGCGCCGGCCAGCCTTCGGCGAGCAGTTTTTCAAACTGCGGCTGGGTCGGCTGGGCAAAGCTCCAGGAGTAGTGACTGGCCGGGATCTCCAGGCCGTCGAACAGACTGACCCCGGCCGCGCGCGCCGCGCCATCGATCGCCGCGCAGCGCAGGGCCATTTCCGCGAGCGCGGTCGGCTGGCCGGCGGCCAGGCGCGCAAGCTGGTCGGGCAGGGGCAGGTCGCCAAACTCCGGCCAGGGATGCAGGCAGCCGTAGCCCTCGCCCACGCGCAGCAGCGCGCCCGGAAAGACCCGGCGCTGCGAGGCGGCATTGAGCGCCGCGCCGCTGCGCAGCAGGTATTCGTAGATGTAGATCGGCTCGGCCACGGTCAGGGAGATACGCACCGGCTCAGGCGCCGAGGCCAAGACAAAACAGCAGGGCAAAGGCCAGCAGTTGCGCGCCGCCGAGGGCGAGCAGGCGGTTGTAGCCCGGGCCGGGCGGCGTCGTCCACAGGCGCTGGAGCAGGAACAGACCGGCCGGCAGGGTGAGCAGCGGCAGCAGCAGCACGCGCGGCAGACCGACCGACAGCCAGTGCAGGCCAGCCAAGTGCGGCAGCAGGATCAGCAGGGTGATTTCGATCCGGGCAAAGCGCGGCCCGAAGCGCGCGGCGAGCGTGCGTTTGCCGGTCGACCGATCCTCGTCGAGGTCGCGCAGGTTGTTCACCGCGATGAGCACGGTCGACAGGCAACCGATCTGGAAGCCGGCGACGAGGGCGTCGAAGCTCCACTGGCCGCTTTGCACAAAGGCCGAGCCGGCCACCGCGACAAAGCCGAAGAACAGCACGACAAAGAGTTCGCCGAGCCCGCGGTAGGCCAGCGGCAGTGGCCCGCCGGTGTAGCCGTAGCAGAAGTAGAGCGAGGGGATGCCTATGGCGAGGATCGGCCAGCCGCGCGCCTGCAGCAGCGGCAGCGACAGCACCGCGG
>JAEYYS010000064.1 GCA_023428335.1 Verrucomicrobiota bacterium
CACGCCCCCCTCCCCGACCTCGGCCTCGACGCTGTGCCAGACGCGCTTGGAGCGCAGGCCGCCATCGCTGGTGTAATGCAGCTGCGCCTTCTTCACCGGCCGGACACTGGTGAAAGGCACGCTCACACGACCGTCCGCCAGCACCGGCTTGCCCGGCACCGGCAGGGCCTCGCCGCCGCGGCACTTGGAATCGATGAACAGCCCGATCTCCTGCGGCGCCCACCCGGCCGGATGGCTGTGGCGCATGTTGACCTCAATGCGCATCTGCTTCTCGCTCTTCACCACCTCAAAACTCTTCTGGTAGCTGTCGAGCACGTAGTGGACGTCGTTCGTGCCATTGACGAAAAAGATCGGCACGCGGCAGCGCGGCAGCAGGCTGCCGGGATCGTACTCACGCACCCAGTCGGCGGCGCGTTCGCCGAGCTTGTCGATGCTCGGTTTTTGCACCGACTCCCCCTCATGCAGGAAGCCGCAGCCATAGACCGGCACCGCCGCCTTGAAACGGTCGTCGAGCGAAGCCACCAGGCAGGTCGTGTAACCACCCCAGCTGATGCCGGTCACCGCCGTGCGTTCGGCATCGACCTCCGGGAAAGAGCGCAGCAAGGAGTGGGCGCGAATGACGCTGGCGGCGGCATGAAAGGGCCAGTCGTCGAGGTGACTGCCGCCGATGCTGTCGAACTTCTCCGGGTGACCGTGATTGGGGCCACCGTTCTCCAGCCGGGTGCGCAGCTTGGCATCGCTCTGATGCCCCACCGGCGCGCCGGTCTTCGGGTCATAGGAGGGATCCGGCGGACGATGCCCGCTCAGGTCCATGGCGATGGCTGCATAACCGCGCTTGGCCCACAGCCAGGCCCAGTCGGCAAAGGCCGTGCCGCCGCCGCCATGGATGAGCACGACGCCGGGAAACTTCGTGCCGGGCGCGGCCTCACCGAGCGTGGCGGGCGAGGCATAAAAGGCGAAGACCTCGGTCGCCTTGCCCTGAAATTCTTCACCGCGATAGAGCAGCGCCTGCACCGGCTGATCGCGTTGGATCCAGCGCATCTCCGGCACCTGCTTGAGGGCGTCGAGGTTCCAGGGACCGACCGTTTCCGCAAGGGTCGGCAGGGCGAGAGTCAAAAGCAGGCAGGACAGCAGTTTCATGACGTGGGATCAGGGCTTGGAGACGGCAGGCAGGGCAGCATTCTTGCCCGGCGACCACCAGGCGTCGAGACTTTCCCGCAGCCGACCGAGGGTCTCGGCCAAGGCGGCATCATCGACGAGATTGCGCGTCTCGTCGAGATCGGCCACGACGTCAAACAGCGCCGGTTCGCGCAGGTAATCGTTCCACGGCCTCGCCTGGCCATGCAGATGCGGCACGATGAGTTTGTGCCGACCCAACCGCACCCAGCGATAGGCGATGTCGCGCGCCGGCTCGCCGAGCACGCTGGCATCGCCGGGATAGATCTCGCCAAACACGGGGCGCTCAGCCAGGGCCGACTCGCCCTTGGCGACACAGAGCAGGCTGCGCCCCGGCAACTCCGGCAAAGGCGCGCCCACCGCCTCCAGCACGGTCGGCAGCAGATCGACACTGCTGACCGGAGCCTCATGCGTGGCCGGCGCGATGACGCCGTCCCAGCGCAGCAGGATCGGCGTGCGCAGGCCATCCTCGAAGGGCGAGTACTTGCTGCGCTTGTTGAGCCTGAACTCGCCCGGATGCTTCTTGTCGGGCACGGTGTCCGGCGTCCAGCCGTTGTCACTGACAAAGACAAACAGCGTGTTGGACGTCAGCCCGCGCTGTTCATAGAGCGACATCAGCTCGCCAACGGTCGCATCAAACTGGCTGATCGACGCCAGGTAGGGGATGCGATGCGCCGGCAGGCCGCGGCCTTCGTGCAGTTCAAAGAACTTCCGCGGCGCATCGTGCGGCTGATGCGGCAGGTAGGGTGCATACCAGACGAAGGTCGGCGACTGTGCCGCATGGCGATCAAGGAAATCGGCGATCGGCTGCATTGTCTCGCGACCGATCTTCAGGCCGTGATCGCCGTTGCCATGGGCCGCCAGTTCGCCGCTGGCGAGCACGCGGTTGCCGCCGTAGTCCTGGCCGGGGGCCGGCTCAAACACCGTCATGCCCTCGGTGAACCCGGCATTGGCAAAGTGCCCCTCCCAGAACTTGCCGGTCTGCAGCGAGCGATAGCCGCGCTCGCCGAGCAGGCGCGGCAGGCTCGGCTGCCGGCGGATCTGCGCAAAGGCCGGCGAGCGTGCCTGCTCATACTCGGCCCGCGAGCGCATCTTGTTGAAGGCACTGTTGCCGGGCGGCGGATGATTGTAATGCAGGCCGCTCTGGTGCGGGTAGCGACCCGTCAACAGGGTGGCCAGCGACGGACTGCACAGGCTGGTCGGCACATACCCTTGGGTAAACCGTGCCGAACGCGCGGCGAGCCGGTCCAGATGCGGCGTCAGCGCCTCCTTGCTGCCCATGAAGCCGAAGTCGCGCCAGGCCTGGTCATCGGCAATGATGTAGACGACATGCGGCGGCGACGCGATTGCCGGGGCGACAGCGGCGAGCAGGCAGAAGAGGAGCAGACGTTTCACGGACCCAGACAACGACGGCACGGCGCGGGTGTTGCAGACCTCAGGCCAGCAGCCCGTTCAGGATGCGCCCATGCACATCCGTCAGACGGAAGTCGCGCCCCTGGAACTTGAAGGTCAGCTTCTCGTGATCCAGACCGAGCAGGTGCAGGATGGTCGCATGCAGGTCATGGACATGGGCGCGATCCTCGACAGCGTCGAACCCCAGCTCGTCGGTCTGGCCATAGACCTGCCCGGCCTTGATACCGCCGCCGGCGAACCACATGGTGAAGGCATCGATGTGATGGTTGCGACCCGTGAACTCGCGCACCTCGCCCATCGGCGTGCGCCCAAACTCACCGCCCCAGATCACCAAAGTCTCATCGAGCAGACCACGCGCCTTGAGATCGCGGATCAGCGCCGCCGAGGCCTGATCGATATCGCGACACTTGTCCGGCAAATGCGTCTCCAGCGTCTCGGTCGGTCCGCCGTGGTGATCCCAATTCGTGTCGTAGAGCTGGACAAAACGCACGCCGCGCTCGACCAGCCGCCGTGCCAGCAGGCAGTTGCGCGCGTAGCTCGATTCATTCGCATCCTTGATGCCGTAGAGATCGAGCGTTGCCTTCGACTCACCGGAAATGTCAATCAAATCCGGTGCGCTGGTCTGCATGCGATACGCCATCTCATAGGCATTCAACCGCGTCTGGATCTCGTCGTCACCGGTCGCCACCAGGCGCTTGAGATTGAGGTCGCGCACCGCGTCGATGACGCGGCGCTGGCTGCGCACATCGACACTGGCCGGCGTGGTCAGATTCAGGATGGGCTCGCCCTGGCTGCGCAGCGGCACGCCCTGATAGGTGGTCGGCAGGAAACCACTGCCCCAGTTCACCGCCCCACCGCGCGGGCCGCGTGGGCCACTCTGCAGCACCACAAACCCCGGCAGGTCCGAAGACTCGCTGCCGATGCCATAAGTCACCCAGGACCCCATCGACGGCCGGCCAAACTGGCCGCTGCCGGTGTTCATGAACAGCTTCGCCGGCGCATGGTTGAACAGCTCCGTCTTGCAGGTCTTGACCAGGCTGATGTCATCGACAATGCCCGCCGTGTACGGCAGCAGGTCGCTCACCCAGGCGCCGCTCTCGCCGTACTGACGGAAGCTGCGGCGCGAGGCCAGCAGGTTCACCTTGTGACTGCTGTCCATGAAGGCAAAGCGCTTGCCCTCAATGTAGCTCTGCGGGATCGGCTGACCGTTCAACTGCTGCAGCCGTGGCTTGGCATCGAACATCTCCAACTGCGAAGGCCCGCCGGCCATGAACAGGAAGATCACATTCTTCGCCCGCGGTGCATGCACACCGCCGCGCGTCACGCCCGGCCCGGGGGCCGCCTGCAGGCGTTGATCCGCCATCAGTGAAGCCAGCGCCAGCGACCCCACACCGAGACCGCACTGGCTGAACAAGTGCCGGCGCGTCATCTGCTGCAGGGTCTGGGATCCGGGGGGCATGGGCCGAGATAACGACCGCCGGGCGCGGCTTTTATCCCACAGTGCAAAGCCCTGCGCCTTGACGACCGCCCCGGCGACGGCTGAAATGCCGCCATGCCCCGCCTGCTCCTGTCCGCCCTGCTCCTGCTCGCCGGTTCCGTCCTCGCCCAGGACCGGCCGCCCAACGTCGTGCTCATGCTCGTCGACGACCTCGGCTGGACCGACCTCGCCTGCCAGGGCAGCAAGTCCTACGAAACGCCCCACCTCGACCAACTCGCCCGCGACGGCATGCGCTTCACCGACGCCTACGCCGCCTGCACCGTCTGCTCGCCCACCCGCGCCGCCGTCCTCACCGGCAAGTCCCCCGCCCGCCTGCATCTGACCGACTGGATCGCCGGTCATGCCCGCCCGCACGCCCGCCTGCAGATCCCCGACTGGACAAAGTCGCTGCCGCAGGACGAAACCACCCTCGCCGAGCACCTCAAGGGCGCCGGTTACGCCACCGCCAGCATTGGCAAATGGCACCTCGGTCCCGACGGCCCCGAGGCCCACGGCTTCGATCGCAACCTCGGCGGCTACGAGGCCGGCTCACCGCCCAGCTACTTCTCCCCCTACAAGATCCCCACCCTCAAGGACGGCTTCGAGGGCGAGTTCCTCACCGACCGCCTCACCGAAGAAGCCGTCGGCTTCATCCGCGCCTCCAAGGACAAACCCTTCTTCGTCTACCTGCCCCACTACGC
>JAEYYS010000177.1 GCA_023428335.1 Verrucomicrobiota bacterium
GCTGAAGGGCAGGAGAAAAAGCCGCTCGCCGCCGTCAGGCCCGCCGGTCAGGACGCCGTCAACGTCCTCGGCGAGGAAAAACTGCGCGCCTACCTCGAAATTGACCTGGTCAGCTTCAAGGCCGCCACCGCCGCCGCGCGCTGAGTCGGCGCCACATCAGCCAACTTCACATCGAGCCTTTATGCAGAAACGGAACGGGAAATACGAAAAAGTGCTTTTGGCGGTCTCCGCCCTCCTGGCCATTGCCCTGGCCGGCTTGTTCATTTGGCAGAGCCGCCAGCTTGAAGACCAACTGGTGCGCCTCCAGGCCTCCTCGAAGAACGACCCCGGGCAGCCGCCCACGGAGGTGGTCAAGGCCACCATCCAGCGTCTGACTGAAAAGATCACCTGGGTCTCGCCGGTCATCAAGGGCAAGCCGGTGCCGCTCAACAAGTCGGTGCGCCTCGTGCTCAAGGGCGACCAGCTCATCGACCTCCAGGTTGAGGAAGTGGCGCTGCGTCCGCCGATGACCAACGAGTTCCTGGTCAAGCACAACCTGCCGAACATCCTCTTCTCCAACTTTGGTGATTTGGATGCCGATGAGGATGGCTTTTCCAACCTGGAGGAGTTCAACGGCAAGACCAATCCGCAGGATCCGAAGTCGCATCCGCCGGTGACCGACAAGCTCTTCCTCGCCAAGCGCATCACCCACGATTACATCATCCGTCTCAACGGCAGCACCCCGCCCTTCCAGGTGCAGAAGGTCCTGCCGGCGCCGGACCGGCCGGTCAGCAAGTTCGTCTCCGAGGGCGAGAGCTTCGGTTTCGAGCGCGGTTCCGAGCGCTTCCGTGTCGTCAAGTTTGAGGCCAAGAAGGTGCCTGATCCGAAGGTGGGCGAAAGGGATGTCTCTGAGATCACCCTGTTCGACAAGTCGACCGAGAAGGAGTTCGTCGTCGCCCGCGGCACGGACACCAACCTGGCCGAATACGAGGCGGAGTTCGAGTTCCTGCTCGGCGAGCGCGTCACCCGCATCGTCAAGAAGGGCGAGACCTTCCAGATCCCCGGCATCGGCCAGACCTTCCGCCTGCTCGAGGTTGAGGAAGACCAGGCGGTCATCCAAAGCGTCGAGGACGGCAGCCAACCCATCACGATTCGCAAGGCCTGATGATTTTTCCGGTCCCCACAAAAAACAGCTAGCCAAAAAGCCGCAATTCCTGCTAAACACACCCCGCTCAACGCTAATTCCGTTAAATTCGACTCTCTATGATGCATCCCTCCCGAATGAAGAAAAAACACATCGCCCTGATGGCCGCATTGGCAGCTTCCATCGCCCCCGTGGCCGGCATCGCCGGTGAGGGCGGCCTTGGCGCCAACGCGGGCGGAGTTCCCGGAATTGCCGAGCGCGAGATTGCCCGTCGCGCGGCTCGCATTGAGGACGCCCGTCAGGCCATGGAGAAGGGTGACGAGCTTTTCGCCAAGGGCGAGTATGAGGCCGCCCTGGCCCAGTACCGCGCCGCCAAGGACACGCTGGATCAACTGCCCAACGCCCCCTTCATTCAGGACTGGCGCGATCTGGCCAATCTGAAATTCGCCGACTGCGCCGTCGTGGTCGCACGTGAGAAGGCCAAGATTGGCGACTACGCCTCGGCGCGCAAGCTGCTCGAGGAAGCGCAACTGGCCGTGCCCGGCCACAAGGGCGCCATCGCCTTCGGTCGCAACCTGGATGATCCGGATCGCTGGCCGCCGTCGCTGACGCCGCAGCACGTCGAAAACGTTGCCAAGGTCGAAAAGGGCCTGCTGCAGGCCAACAGCTCGATGGAGCTCGGCAACTATGACAACGCCCTCACCGAATACGAGGACGTCCTGCGCATCGACCCCTACAACAACGCCGCCCGTCGCGGCATGGAGCAGGTCGAGCAGAAGCGCGCCCAGTATTTTGACACTGCCCGTGATCATCAGCGTTCGCGCATGCTCAACATGGTCAACGAGGCTTGGGAATACAAGCCGCCGGTCCGCGGTCTCGCGATCGATCCGGTCATGACCGGGGGCACCGAGCCGACCGTCTACCTGACACGCAAGATGCAGGAACTCATCTTCCCGCAGGTTCAGTTCGCCGGTGCCAGCATCGAGGAAGCCGTCGAGTTCCTGCGCGTCAAGAGCCGCGACATCGATGTGACGGAGACCGACCCCGCCAAGAAGGGTGTCAATATCATCCTCAAGGCCGGCGACACGCCGGTGACGGCCTCGATCAGCCTCGACCTCAAGGACGTGCCCATGGTGGAAGCCCTGCGCTACGTCACCGAGCTCGCCGGCATGAAGTACAAGGTGGAGCCCTTCGCGGTGCTCATCGTGCCGGTCTCCGACATCAGCGACCAGCAGTACACCCGCATCTACAAGGTGCCGCCGGACTTCCTCAGCATGGGTGGTTCTGAGGCTGCCGCGCCGGCCGCGGCCAGCGCCGACCCGTTCGCCGCCAATGCTGGTGGTGCCGCCGCTGCTTCCGGTCTGATCCAGCGCAAGTCCGCGCTCGACATCCTCAAGGCCCAGGGCATTCCGTTCCCGGAAGGCGCCTCGGCCGTCTTCAACCAGGTCACCTCGCAGCTGATCGTCAAGAACACCCAGCCAAACCTCGACCTCGTCGAAGCCTTCGTCGACTCGATCCGCGGCCAGGGTCCGAAGCAGATCTACATCACCTCGAAGTTTGTCGAGGTCTCCCAGAAGAACACCGATGAACTCGGCTTCGACTGGCTGCTCGGCGCCTTCGGCGGCGAAGTTCAGGGCGGTGGCGGCACGGACGGCAACTCCGGCCTCACCACGGGTGTCGGCATCGATGATGTTGTCTACCCTGGCAGCATCAGCAGCATGATTGCCGCCGGCAGTCTGTCGCCGGTCTCCCGCGGTCTGCGCACCGGTGCCAATGCCATCACCGGCAACGCCATTGACGCCACCATTGCCAACGGCATCGGCGGTCAGCAGGGTGCCAGCGAGGCTCCCGGCATCTTCAGCGTCGCCGGCGTGCTCACCGACCCGCAGTTCGGCGTCGTCATCCGTGCCCTTGCCCAGCGCAAGGGTGTCGATCTGATGAGCGCCCCGAGCGTCACCACCAAGGGCGGCCAGCGTGCCACCATTGAGGTGATTCGCGAATTCATCTACCCGACCGAGTTCGATCCGCCCCAGGTTCCGACCAACGTCGGTGGTGGTGGTGTCGGCGGTGGCATCGGCGGCGGCGGCGTGACCAGCATTCCGGTCACCCCGACCACTCCGACCGCCTTCGAAATGCGCCCGGTGGGTGTGCGCATGGAAGTCGACCCGACCGTCGGTGCCGACGGCTACACGATCGACCTCAACCTGCTGCCGGAAGTCACCGAGTTCGACGGCTTCATCAACTACGGCAGCCCGATTCTCAGCAACGGCCAGGTGCTGACCGAAAACATCATCAACCAGCCGGTGTTCTCGACCCGCAAGGTCACCACCGCGGTGACGGTGTGGGATGGCCAGACCGTCGTGCTCGGCGGCCTCATCCGCGAGGACGTCCAGGACGTCGAGGACAAGATCCCGGTGCTTGGCGATCTGCCCTTCGTCGGCCGCATGTTCAAGAGCACCGCCGAGGATCACTTCAAGCGCAACCTGATGATCTTCGTCACGGCCAAGCTGATCGACCCGGCCGGCCAGCCGATCAATCCGGCCCTCTCCGGCGCTGGCGCCGGTGGCGCCCCGGCTCCGGCCACGGGCGGCCCGAACGATCTGCTGCCCCCGGTTTCCGGCCAGTAATCCAAAGGCATGAACTTCGGCAGGCAGGTGACCCCGGTCACCTGCCTGTTGTTTTTTACCCCTCCAACATGAAAACTTGGATTGTCACCGGTGGCGTTGGCTGCGGCAAAAGTGCCGTGCTTGACCTGCTGCAGGCGCAGACCGGTGCGGCTGTGTTCTCCTGCGATGACGAGGTGCGGCGCCTGCTCGACACGCCGGCGGTGCTGGCGGCGCTGGAGCGCGAGTTTGGGCCGGAGGCCGTCGCCGAGGTGGCGGGCGTTCGCCGTGCCCATCGAGCCTGGCTGCGCGAACAGGTGTTTGCCGGGGAAGGGGAGCGGGCGCGGCTGGAGGCCCTGCTGCATCCCGGCGTCCTGGCGGCGCTGGAGGTCGCCCGTGGGCGGGCCGAGGCTGCGGGCTGCAATCTTTTCCTTGCGGAGGTGCCGTTGTACTATGAGATTGGTGCCACAGTTTCAGCGGACTTGGTCCTCGTTGTGGCTTCCAGCCGCGCAGTCCAAGTGAGGCGTTTGATGGAAAGTCGAGGTCTCGACGAACCGATCATCGAGAAGATGTTGAGGGCTCAGTGGCCCATCGAAGCCAAGGTGGACAGAGCGGACGTGGTCATCTGGAATGATGGCTGCCGGGCCGCGCTGGAAGCCCAGGCGCTGACGCTGGCAAGACAGCTCAGGCAAGAATGAATCCCACCGAATCCCCAGCCATCCCGGACCCGTCCGTGGCGACCCCAACCGCTCCCCGGGAGGTCCCGCCCGCGGGAGCCGAAGCCCCGGAGGCCCGTTCCGTCCCGCCGCAGGACAAGCTGCCCCCCGCCGCCGAGCCGCCGTTTCCAGTGGAGGTCTCCCTCAACGAGATGCAGGACAAGTCCCTTGCGGAACTTCAGGACCTCGCCGCCTCGGTCGGCTATCGCATCAACGCCAGCCGCACCAAGCACCAGCTTGTCTATGACCTGCTGGCCTGGATGGCCGATCACCGCACCCGCGTCAAGGTCGAGGGCGTGCTCGAGATCGGCGCCGACAACTACGGCCTGATCCGCTACCCCAAGTACAGCTTTGCGCCGCTGCCCGAGGACGTTTTCATCCCGCTTTTCCTGGTGCGCAAATTTCAGCTGCGGCCCGGCAACAAGATCACCGGCTACGCGCGCGCGCCGAAGGACCGCGACAAGTACCTGGCGATCGACCGCATCCTTGAGATCGACGACATCACCATCGATCAATGGGAGCCGCCGGTGCATTTCGACAAGCTGACGGCGATGTTTCCCAACCAGCGCATCATTTTGGAGACGGCGAAACCCTGTCCGGTTTCGGCGCGCATTCTCGATCTTGTGGCGCCGCTCGGCAAGGGCCAGCGCGGTCTCATCAACGCCTCGCCGCGTTCGGGCAAGACGATGCTGCTCAAGGACATCGCCAAGTCCATCGTCAAGAACCACCAGGAGATCACCCTCATCATCCTGCTGCTCGACGAGCGGCCCGAGGAGGTGACCGACTTCGAGGAGTCGGTGCAGGGCTGCGAGATCTACAGTTCCACCTTTGACGAGAGCCCGAAGCGCCATGCCCAACTCGCCGAGATCGTCCGCGAGCGCGCCTGCCGACTGGTGGAACAGAAGAAGGACGTTGTCATTCTGCTCGATTCGCTCACCCGCCTGGCACGGGGTTACAACAGCAACTCCGGCGGCAAGGGGCGAACCATGTCCGGCGGCATGGATTCCAAGGCGATGATCAAGCCGAAGAAGTTTTTTGGCGCCGCGCGCAACGTCGAGGAGGGTGGCAGCCTGACCATCATCGCCTCCGCCCTCGTGGAGACCGAGAGCCGCATGGACGAGCTCATCTTCGAGGAGTTCAAGGGTACCGGCAACATGGAGGCGACGCTGGATCGCGAGATTTCCGAGCGGCGCATCTTCCCGGCCCTGCACGTGCTCAAGTCGGGCACGCGCCGCGATGATCTGCTCTACCACCCCGACGAATTCCGCCGCGTCACCGCCATCCGCAAGCAGCTGGCCCAGGTGCCTGCCGTCGAGGCCCTGGAACTGTTGATCCGCAACATCAACCGCACCAGCAACAACGCTGAAATCCTGCTCACGGGCCTGAAATGAGCGCGGAACTGCCCCTCCTGCCGCCGACCACCACCCCCGGCGACTATGTCTTCATCGATCAGCCCGCCGAGCTGGCCGACTGGCTCGCCGAGAGCGAGCGGCACATGCAGCAGACCGGTGAGAACCGTGTCTGCCTCGACACCGAGGCCGACTCGCTGCACCACTATCATGAGAAGCTCTGCCTGCTGCAGGTCGCCTGTGCCGGCCGCTACGCGCTGGTCGATCCGCTCGCCATCGAGGATGTCTCCGGCCTGCTCGCCCTGCTCGATCGACATGAGCTGTGGTTCCACGGCTCCGACTACGACCTGACCATGCTCCGGCGCACCTACGGCTGGGAACCGCGCGTGGTGCGCGACACCCAGATTGCCGCCCGCCTCGCCGGATTCCGTCACTTCGGCCTTGCCGCGCTGGTGCATGCCGTTTTCGGCATTGAATTGTCCAAGGCCTCGCAGAAGGCCGACTGGAGCCGGCGGCCGCTGCCTGTGCACATGCTCGACTACGCGGTGGATGACGTGCGCTACCTCATCCCGCTCGCCGAGCACCTGATGAAGCTGCTGCGCGAGAAGGACCGCATCGAGTGGTTCGAACAGAGCTGCCGCGAGCTGCAGAAGGATGTGGCCGCGCGTGCCCTGGAGCCGAAGGAGGATCCCTGGCGTGTGCAGGGCAGCGGGCGCCTGCATCCGAAGGGGCTGGCCGTGCTCAAGGCGATGTGGGAGTGGCGCGAGGGCATTGCCCGCGAGCGCGACATTCCCTGCTATCGTGTCATGTCGAACAAGCAGATGGTTGCCTTTGCCGAGTTGTTTGAGGCCGGTGGCGTCATGAATCCTCCCAACGGCTGGCGGCCGCGCTGGAAAAAGGAGTTTCACGACATCGTCGCCGCCGTCTTCCGCGCCGGCCAGGCCAACTGGCCGCAGCGGGTGAAGAAGCCGAAGGCGCGCCTGAGCGAAGCGCAGCGCGACCGCATTGACCAGCTCTGTGCCCAGCGCGACCGCGTCGCCGCGACCCTCGACATCGAGAGCAGCCTGCTGGGTTCGCGAGGCACGCTCGAGAGCCTCGTCATCAGCGGCGAGGACGGCCTGCTCATGGACTGGCAGAAGCAGCAGCTCGGCGACGTGCTGGCGGCGCCCGAGGTGCCGCCGGTTCAGCAGGAGCTGCTTTGACAGCCTGTTGAACGGCGGCGCCGGGCGGCGCTCACTCGAAGTGCATCCGCCCGATGTCGCCGCGTCGCTGCAGGCCGTCGAAGCCGACCTTGGCGCTTTCGGCGTAGGCCTTGGCGCGCGCCTGCTCGCGGGTGGCGCCCTGGGCAACGATGGCCAGCACGCGGCCGCCATTCGTTTCAAAGACGCCGTCGGCGTTGCGGCGCGTGCCGCAGTGGTACACGCGGGCGCCCTCGATCTGGTCGAGGCCGGTGATGTGGTCGCCGTTGCGTGAGCTGGCCGGGTAGCCGGCCGAGGCGGAGATCAGGCAGATGCTCCAGCCTTCGGCGAAGCTGATCTTCTCCGGGTGCAACTCGCCGCGGGCGGCGTCGAAGACGTAACCGGCGAAGTCGCCGCGCACCATGGGCAGCACGGCCTCGGCCTCGGGATCGCCGAACCGGCAGTTGTACTCGAGCACCTGCGGACCCTCCGGGGTCAGCATGAGGCCGAAGTACAGGAAGCCGCGGTAGCGCAGGCCATCCTTGCGCAGGCCGGTCACGGTCGGGCGGACGATTTCGCGCTCGATGCGCTCCAGCAGTTCCGTGTCGGCGAGCGCGCGGCTGGCCACCGCTCCCATGCCGCCGGTGTTCGGTCCCTCGTCGTTGTCGCGGATGCGCTTGTAGTCGCGCGCCGGCATGAGGATCTGGTACTGGTCGTCGCAGACGGAGGCAAAAATGCTGATCTCGGGGCCGCTCAGGCACTGTTCGATGAGCAGGTCGCCGGCGCCGAAGACGCGCTGCTCCAGAACCTCGGCGATGAAGGCCTCGGCCTCGGCGCGGTCCGGGCAGACGGCGACCCCCTTGCCGGCGGCGAGGCCGTCGAACTTGAGCACGATGGGGAAGCGGTCGAGCGCCGCGCGCGCCTCGTCGGCGGTGGTGGCGACCTGGAAATCGGCGGTGGGGATGTGGTGGCGCTGCAGGAAGCGTTTGGCGAAAATTTTCGAGGCCTCAAGCTGGGCGGCCTGCTTGAAGGGGCCCCAGCAGGGGATGCCGGCTTTTTCGCAGAGGTTGGCCAGGCCCTCGTCGCGCACCAGCCAGGCTTCCTCACCGGCGACACAGAGGTCGATCTTCTCGCGCTGCATCCAGTCGATCAGGCCGGACAGGTCGGTGGCGTCGACGCGGGTGGCCAGGGCGGCGATGGCGTCGCTACCCGGCCAGGCGAAAAGTTCGGGCTTGCCGGGGGATTCGCTGAGCGCGGTGATGAGGGCGTGTTCGCGCCCGCCTTTGCCAGTGACGAGAATTTTCATGGGGGAGGACGTATGAAGCGGGTTGGCGCAAAGGCAAGGGCGGGCGCCGTCGCTTTCCCGTTTGCCCGGCCGCCAAAGCGCGGGACAGTGTGGCCATGTTCTTCGGCCTCATCGGCATTGTTCTGGTCCTCGCCCTCGCCGTCTGCCGCCACGCCCAGGCGCGCTTCGCGCAGGTGCTTGGTGCGGCCGGCGGCCGCCGCGCGCCGACCGCGCACAGCGGCGCCGAGATCGCCCGACTGTTCCTTGCCGCCGAGGGCATCACCGATGTCGAGATCGTGCCTTACGAGGGCCTGACCTCGGACAGCTTCGATCCGCGTCGCCGGCGCCTGTTCCTGAGTCGGCGCGTGGCGGAATCGACCACCCTGGGCGCCTGGGCGGTGGCCCTGCACGAGGCCGCCCATGCCGTGCAGACCGGCGAGGCCCTCGGCGACCTGAAATGGCGCCAGACGGTGATCCGGCTCACGCGCTACGGCCCGGGTTTTGTCGCCATCGCTGCGGGTGGCCTGATGCTGATGAAGTTCAACGTGCGCCTGGCGCTCTTTGGTGGCCTCGGCCTGTGCCTGATGTTCCTGCTGCTCAACCTCGGCACCCTGGCGGTCGAGTTCAACGCCAATGCCCGCCTGCGCCGCTTTCTGGAAGGCCATCTCGATCGTTACCCCGACGCGCTCGACGTGATGAACGGCCTGCTGTCGCGTGTGGCCACTCGCGAGGTGGGCGACCTGTTGCGCTCGCGGCGTTTTTTCCTGCTCACCGCCCTGCCGGGCAGCGGCCGGATCCGGCCGAGCGGCAAGGCTTGAACGTTCTCAGTCCGGGATCGGGTCGCTGCGGCGGACGGTGGTGCCCTCCCAGACCGCGGTGTCGCTGGCCTTGTCGTAGGTCAGCACGCGGCTGGCGCTGTTCGGCGCCGGCGGCCGGTCGATCGTCGGCAGCCACTGGCGGTGCTCGGCGATGACGGCGGCGTGCTCCGGCTTGGCGGCGAGGTTGTGCCATTCCTGCGGGTCGGTCTGCATGTCGTAGAGTTCCTCACTGCCGTCGGCGTAGCGGATGTAGCGCCAGCGCTCGCTGCGCACGCCGTGGTTGCCCTGGTTGTGGCTGGTGACGGCGGGGCGCTCCCGTTTCGTGGCGGCGTTGTTGAGCTGGGGCACGAGGCTGAGACCTTCGAGATCGGTGCGTGCGGGCAGGCCGGCGAGTTCGACCAGGGTGGGGTAGATGTCGAGCAGTTCGGCCGGCTGGGTGCAGCGCTGGCCGGCGGTGACGCCGGGGCCGGCGAAGATCAGCGGCACCTTGGTGCCGCGGTCCCAGAGGGTGTTCTTGCCGGTGATCGCCTTTTCGCCGAGGTGCCAGCCGTGGTCGCCCCAGACGACGACAATCGTGTTGTCGGCCTGGCCGGATGCCTCCAGGGCGTCGAGCAGGCGGCCGATCTGGGCGTCGACGAAGCTGGTGCAGGCGAGGTAGCTGCGCACCAGGTTGCGCCACTGCTGGTTTTCCTGCACCCACTTCAGGCGCGGCTCTGGCAGGTTCCAGTGCAGGTACCAGGAAAAGCGCGGGGTGTCGGCGCGGTCATCGGCGAGCATCTTCGGCAGCACGCTGTCGTCGTCGGGATAGAGGTCAAACCACTTCTGGGTGGCATAACAAGGAACATGGGGGAGGAAGAAGCCGGCGGCGAGAAAGAAGGGCTGGTCCTTGGGAGCGTTCTTGATCTGCTCAACCGTCCAGGAAGCGACCTGGTAATCGCCCTTCTGAGTGTCGTCGTTGTCGGGTGGCCAGACGCCCCAGTCCATCAGCGGGTGATCGCCCATCGGCGTCGGCGGGATGAGTTTTTTCGGCGGCTTGCTGCCGACGCCGCCGTAGGGGGCGGTGACCTGGAACTCCTTCACCGCCGGTGCGGCGGCCTTCTTTTTGGCCTTGCCCTTGCCGCCCGCACCGCCACCGCCGGTGCCGCCGTGGTAGATCTTGCCGGTGGCGGCGGTGCGATAGCCGTGGTTGGCGAAGTGCTGGGGCAGGGCGACCCGATCCCGCCACTCCGGCAGGGTGCGGAACCAAGGGGCCAGACCGTAGATGCCGGTGGTGGTCGGACGCAGGCCGAGCATCAGGCTGGTGCGTGAGGGATTGCACAACGGCGCGTTGCAGTGGGCGTTGAGGAAGCTGGTGCCGCGTGCGGCCAGTCGATCCAGATGCGGGGTCTTCGCCAGGGGATGCCCGCCCAGGTGGCCGATCCAGTCGTTCTGGTCGTCGATGGCGATGAACAGGATGTTCGGTCGCGCGGTCGGCGCGGCGGTGAGGGGCAGGGTGAGGCTGAGAGTGGCGAGCAGCAGGACGGGAATCTTCATGGCAAAGGGCAGGGCAGGGGAACGCCTGCCAAGGGCCGGGCTTTCAGCGGAGAGCGGAGGCGCACAGAGCAGGGGCACGGAGCGGGGAGGATTTTGAGAGAGGGGGCGCCGTTCCTGCCCTGGGTTTGGCGGTTCAGCGGCTTGCCCCCGGCTTGACGTTTTTTCCAACCCGGCCTAGGATGGCCCTTCACGATGAGACTTTCCGCCTTCCCCAGCCTGTCCGCCCTCCTGCTCGCGGCAGGCGCCCTGTGTGTTGCGCCCGTTCCGTCCCACGCCTTCCTCGGTCTGTTCGGGAAGAAGGACAAGGGGGCGCCCGCCGCGGACGAACGCCAGGCCCAGGAAGCGGCGGCGTCAGCGCTGCTGGCGGAAGGGCAGGAAGCCCAGCGCGCCGGCAAGACCGGCAAGGCCCGCGATGCCTACAGCCGGATCCAGCGCGAGTATCCCTTCACG
>JAEYYS010000189.1 GCA_023428335.1 Verrucomicrobiota bacterium
GCCGATGACCGTGGTGGGCATGCAGGCGCCGGCGCCGGTGCTGGCCGATCTGGCTTCCTTCTTTGGTGGCGCGGTCAATCCCGAGACGCAGAAACGGCTGGTCGACACCGTCCGCCACGGTTTGGCCGAAGGTCGCAGTGCCCCCAAGCGCGTCGAAGTGGTCGGCTGGCTGCCCGGTGAGGGCGTCATGGCCCTGGCGGTGTATCCCGAGGGCTGAGTCCGGCTGCCACTGAGCGCCGCTGCCTGAGGTTGCGTCTGGCGCCGTTGAGGGTCACCAGTCACAGGCGAGCTGCCATCGACGGATGTCGCGAGCACGGTCGAAGACCTCACTCCTTGAATCCGGCGTGCTCAGACCTGACCGACCTCAGCGCAGGTACAGAAACTCGTTGGTCATCATCCAGGCCTGGCAGAGCAGTTCCCAGGCCTGACGCTCACGCTTGGTTGGATCCTCGACTTGCGAGGCCAGGGTGGCGTCGGCGGCGGCGAGGAAGTTGCGCGCGTTCTGGATGTCATCGGCACGGGCGGTGCGGCCGTAGGCGAGCGCGACCGCGCGGCGCACCCGGGCTTCCAGATCGCCCTGCTGGCGTTGCAGGCGGGTCGACAGGCCTGCGGCGGCTTGGCTGGCCAGCGGGCTGTTCATCAGCAGCAGGGCTTGCGGCGAGACAATGGTGCTGTTGCGCTGGCCGGTCGACACCGCCGGATCCGGGTAATCGAACTGCTGGAAGAGGTCGTACAGATTGTTGCGGATGATCGGCAGGTAGAGGGCGCGGCGCAGGCTGTCGTACTTGGTCGCATCCTTGGAGGTGTGATTGAAGACGAACTGACGGTTGCGCAGCGGCACGGTCTTGCCGCCCATGTTCAGGTCGAGCAGGCCGGCGACGGCGAGCAGGCTGTCGCGCACCTCCTCAGCTTCCAGTCGGCGCATCGGGAAGTGATGCAGCAGGCGGTTTTCCGGGTCCAGTTCAGCGGCCTGGGCGGCCTTGGGCTGCTGGTCGCGCCCGCCCTGGCGGTAGGCGCGGCTGGTCAGGATGAGGCGGTGCAGGTCCTTGAGGCTCCAATCATTGGCTGGCAGCCAGCGCGCCAGCCAGTCGAGCAGTTCCGGATGACTGGGGGCATCGCCGAGCAGGCCGAAGTTGTCAGGGGTGCCGACAATGCCGCGGCCGAAGTGCCAGGTCCAGACGCGGTTGACGATGACGCGCGCGGTCAGCGGGTGCGCGGGATCGGTGAGCCAGCGTGCCAGCTCCAGACGGCCGCTGCGCTCTTTCGGGAAGGCGGGGGCGGGTGCGTCGGGTGACTGCATCACTTGAATGAAACCGCGCGGCACCTCCTTGCCGAGCGTGAGATGGCTGCCGCGGATGTGGATGGCGAGCTTGGGCTGGATGGCCTCGGCGTCGCGCACGCCGATCGCCGTTGGCAGGTCGGGCAGGGATTTTTCAATCGCCTCCATCTCGTCCATCAGGCGCATCACCTTGGCTTCCGCGTCGGGGCCGGGGGTCTTCTTCGCTTCGGCCTGGGCGCTGGAGACCTCCTTCTTCTTGGCGGCCAAGGCCTGCTCGGCGACCTTCACCGCGGCATAGTCTTCGAAGTCGCCAAGCGGCGTTTCATGGGCCAGCGACAGCGCGCCCATGCGGTCGCTGCTGAACGACTGGGTGCTTTTGAAGATGGCGGCGAGCGCGTAGTAATCGGCCTGGGTGACCGGATCGAACTTGTGGTCATGGCAGCGCACGCAGCCGAGCGTCATGCCGAGGAAGGCGCGACCGGTGGTCTCGAGCTGTTCGTCGATGACGTCCATCGCCAGCTTTTCCTTGTCGGGCTCGGCCAGCACCTTGGCACCGAGGTTGAGGAAGGCGGTGGCGGTGGCCTGCTCCTGGCGCTCGGCCAAATCGCGTGCGGGCAGCAGGTCGCCGGCGATCTGTTCGGTGAGGAAGCGATTGAAGGGTTTGTCGTGGTTGAAGGCGCGCACCACGTAGTCGCGGTAGCGCCAGGCGGTGCCGAGGGCGATGTTTTCATCGAGGCCGTTGGAGTCGGCGTAGCGGGCGACATCGAGCCAGTGGCGGCCCCATTTTTCGCCGTAGTGCGGCGAGGCCAGCAGACGGTCGACGAGCCGGCGCACGGCGGCCTCGGGCGCGGCCTTGTGATCGGCGACGAAGGCGGCCAGTTCCTCTGGTGTTGGCGGCAGGCCGGTCAGATCAAAGGTGATGCGGCGCAGGAAGCTGGCGGCATCGGCGGGTGGGGCGAAATCGAGGCCCTTCTCGGCGAGTTTGGCCTGCAGGAAGGCGTCGATGGGATGACCTGCCTTGGGGGTTGGCACTTCGGCGACCGGTCGGAAGGCCCAGTGGCGGCGGCCCTGCTCGACATCGACGGGGCGCGGCTTGACGGAGGCGGCGATCTCCTCGCTGCGCGGGTCGGGCGCGCCGCGCTTGACCCATTCCTCCAGGACGCGCTGTTCGGCGGCCGAGAGCGGGCTCTTCGGCGGCATCTGCAGCTCGCGCTTCTGGTAGCGCACGGCGGTGATGATGAGGCTCTTGTCGGGATCGCCGGCGATGAGGGCCGGGCCGTTGTCGCCGCCCTGCAGCAGGGCCGGCTGGGAATCGACCGTCAGTCCGCCCTTGCTCTTGCCAGCTTCCGCGGAATGGCATTCGTAGCAGCGTTCGACGAGGATGGGGCGGACCTTCTTTTCGAAGAACTCCAGGTCCGCGGCGGACGGCTCCGCGCGTGCGGCCGTGAGCAGGCCGGCGCCGGTGGTGAGGGCCAGAAGAGCGTGAAGACGCATGACCCTAGCTACGGGCCTTGTGGGGGCGTTCTTGCCGGCTGGGCGGGATCAGCCGCGCTGGAAAAAGCCGCGCTGCTTGGCGCTGATCGCCAGTCCGCACTTTTCCATGACCTGCAGCATGTCCTCCCAGACCTGGCGTTTCACCTCAAGCCCGCCGCCGGCGAGCCGTTCCTCGCGCAGGATGAAGCTGGGGTGGAAGGTGACCATGGTTGGGATGCCGCGCACCTCAAAGAAGCGGCCGCGCAGGCGCGACACCGGGCCCTCGATGCCGAGTCCCTCGCAGGCGGTCTTGCCCAGGGCGATGATGACCTTCGGGCGGACGATGTCGATCTCGGTGAGGATGAAGGGCAGACAGGCGCGCATTTCCTCGCGGGTCGGCGCGCGGTTGGCGCTGCCCTGATCGGGCATGGCCGGGCGGAACTTGCAGATGTTGCTGATGTACACCCGCTCGCGATCGAGCCCCATGGCCTTGATGATGCCGGTCAGTTTCTGGCCGGCGGGGCCGACAAAGGGTTCGCGCTGGCGCTCCTCCTCGGCACCCGGCGCCTCGCCGATGAACATCAGTTCCGCCTCCGGTGAGCCGGTGGCAAAAACCATGGTGTCGCGCAGACTGCCGAGCGCGCGCGGCTCGGGGGCGGTTTCGGCGAGCGCGGCCAGCGCCGCGAGTTTCTCGGCCTTGCTGGTGCCCGGCACGCTGAGCACGACATCGGGCGCGGCGGATGCTGGGGCCGGTGCCGCCGTCTCCTGCATGAGGCTGGCGGCAGCAAGCACCGGTTCGCAGTCCTCCTCGACGAGGCGTCGCACCTCCGCGGCGCGGGTGCGCCGGCCCTGGCGATAGGCGCGCAGCCGCTCCAGGCTGTCGGGGCGCAGTGCCACATGGCTGGCACCGGTCGCCCGGCGCTGTTCGAGATAGGCTTTCAGGACGGCTGCCGCCTGCATGGACATGCCTCATTCTTGGGCCAGCCGCGGCGGTGGCTCAAGCGGATTCGCCTCAGGGCCCGTCGAAGATCATGCCCTTGGTGTGGGTCTGGCCCTCGGCGCGGCGCTGGCGCGCCTCGGCAAAGAAGCTTTTCAGCAGGGCGACGCTCTCCTCGGCGAGCACACCGGGGGTGATCTCGCAGCGGTGGTTCAAATTCGGCGCCTGCAGCAGGTTCCAAAAGCCGCCAGCCGCGCCGCCCTTGGGATCGACGCAGCCGAAGATGACGCGCCGCACCCGGCAGTGCACCAGCGCACCCGCGCACATCGGGCAGGGTTCCTTGGTGACGTACAAATCGCAGTCGGTCAACCGCCAGTCCTCGAGCGCGCTCTCCGCCTGGGTCAGCGCCAGCATCTCGGCGTGGGCGGTGGCGTCCTTGAGGGTCTCGACCTGGTTCCAGGAACGGGCGATGACACGATCCTGATGGACGATCACCGCGCCGATGGGCACCTCGCCCTGGCGCGCGGCCTTGGCCGCGAGGCGCAGGGCTTCGCGCATGTAAGAGGCGTCGGAGGGCGGCTCCAGGATGGGCGGCAGTTCGTTCATCGGTTCAACTTCCCACAGACGGTGCGCCGATGCAATGCACGCTCGCGCCGCCGCAACGGATTCAGCCGCCGGCGGTGATCTGGACAATCTCGATGACGTCGCCCTCGGCCACCTGGGCTGAATCGATCTCGCGCGGCAGCAGGGCGGTGCGGTTGTGCTCCACCACGACCGGCCGGCCGGCCAGGCCGAGCAATTCCAGCAGCCGGGACATCGGCAGGGGGCCGTCGAACTCGCGTTTTTCGCCGTTCAGGGTGATCGTCATGACACATCCAAAAACCCGGCTCAGGCGGCCGTCAAGCCCGCGCTCAGTCCGCAGAGAATGGCGCTGTCCCAGTCCTTCCACACCGGATCCAGTCCCTGGCGGCGCAGCATGGCGGTCACCTCGGCCGGGCTGCGCGTGTCGGCGATGCCAAACTGGCCCTCGGCCTTGGCCTGCTCGGGCTTGTCCGCCAGGTCGACGCGGCGACCCTTGACCGTCAGGTGCAGGTCCTCGGCGCCGGCACCGGTGTAGCCGCCCGGTTCGGTGTGACTGCCGGCGCTCATGCTGGTCACACCCAGCGGTGCCAGGGCATCGCGCAGCGCCGCCGGTTCGCGTGTGCTCAGCACGATGCCGGCTTCCGGGAAGGTCAGGCGAAACGCGCACAGCGTCTGCACCAGCGCCCAGTCGGGAAAGCCGGTCAGCGGCTGGAATCCACCCGCCGCCGGGCGCAGGCGCGGGAAGGCGACCGTGAAACTGGCGCGCCAGCAGTGGCGTTGCAGGTGCTCCAGATGCGCCGCCAGACGCAAGGCCTCGAGTCGCCAGTCGCTCAGGCCGAACAAGGCGCCGATGCCAATGCGACGGAAGCCGCCCTCGTGGCCGCGCTCCGGACAGGCCATGCGCCAGTCAAAATCTTTCTTGGGCCCGGCCGTGTGCATCTGCGCATAGACCTCGCGATCGTAGGTCTCCTGATAGACGATCAGGCCCTCCGCGCCGGCAGCGACCATGCGCGCGTACTCCGGTGCCTCCATCGGCCCGACCTCGATGGCGACCGTGGGAATGAAGTCGCGGATGGCACGGATGCATGCCTCCAGGTAGCCATCGCTGACAAATTTCGGGTGTTCACCCGCCACCAGCAGGATGTGGCGGAACCCCTGGGCTGCGAGGTGGCGCGCCTCGCGCACGACCTGCTCGACGCTGAGGGTGACACGCAGGATGTTCGGGTTGTCGCGCGAGAAGCCGCAGTAGGAGCAGTTGTTGACGCACTCGTTCGAGACGTATAGCGGCGCGAACAGGCGCATGGTGCGACCAAAGTGCCGGCGGGTCAGGGCGCTGGCCTCGCGAGCCATGGCTTCAAGCTGCGCCGGCGTCTTGGTTTCCAGCAGCCCCCAAAACCGCTCCAGCAGCGGTGATTTGCGCCCGGGCAGGGCGTCGAGGACAGGTAGAAAGGCGGTCGGCATGGGACGGGCAGAAAAGGGTGGGGGAATCTATACGCGCCGTGTGGGCGCTGCGCAACGGGCGGGAGGGAGTAGGAACAAGGAACAAGGAACAGGGAACAGGGAACAGGGAACAGGGAACAGGGAACAGGGATTTTGGCGCATTTTTTGAGTGCTTGTCGGCCTGCTGCTCGATAGCCTGCAGATCGTCGCGCCGCGCGGGTCCGTTCAACCTTGTCGGGTTGATGGGAGGCAACCGCGAGGGCGGCTTACCCTTTCCCCTTTGCCATGCTCCGACTCCTCGCCCTTTTTCTGTCGACCGCCCTGCCGGCCCTGGCCGCCAAACCGAACGTGCTCTTCCTGTTTGCGGACGACCAGTGCTACAACACGGTGCGCGCCCTTGGGCATCTCGACATCGACACGCCGAATCTCGATCGCCTGGTCACCGGGGGTACGACTTTCACCCACGCCTACAACATGGGCTCCTTCAGTCCGGCGGTCTGCGTTGCCAGTCGCGCGATGCTGGCCACGGGGCGCAGCCTGTGGGACGCGCGCGCGGTTTATGACACGGTTGACCGCGAGCGCGAGGCTGGCCGGCTCTGGCCGCAGCTCATGGCGGCCCAGGGGTACGCCACCTATTACACGGGCAAATGGCATGTGAAGGCGGACGCCGCCAAGGCCTACGAGTTTGTTGCCCACATTCGTGCCGGCATGCCCAAGGACGTCAAGGAAGGCTACAACCGTCCGCTGGTGGGGCAGCCGGATCCCTGGAGTCCGTCGGACCCGAAGTTTGGCGGCTTTTGGGAGGGTGGCAAACACTGGAGCGAGGTGGTCGGCGATGATGCCGTTGCCTTCCTGGAAAAAGCTGCTGCCGATCCGCGGCCGTTCTTCATCACGGCAGCCTTCAACGCGCCGCACGACCCTCGGCAATCACCCCAGGAATATGTCGATCGCTACCCGTTGGAGCGGGTGGCCGTGCCGGCCAACTTTTTGCCGGAATACCCGCACAAGGAGGCCATCGGCTGCGGCCCTGGGTTGCGCGACGAGAAGCTGGGCCCGTTTCCACGCACCGAGCACGCGGTGAAGGTGCACCGCCAGGAATACCACGCCCTCATCACCCACATGGATGCCCAGATCGGCCGCATCCTCGATGCGCTTGAGCGCTCGGGCCGGGCGGAGAACACCTACGTCTTCTTCACGGCCGATCACGGGCTCGCGCTCGGTCAGCACGGCCTGTTTGGCAAGCAGAACCTGTATGAGCACAGCCTGCGCGTGCCGCTGCTGGTGCGCGGACCGGGCATTCCCGCCAACGCCCGCGTCAGCGCGCCGGTGCACCTGCAGGACGTGATGCCAACCGCACTCGAACTGGCCGGCGCGCCGAAGCCGCCCCATGTTTTCTTCCACAGCCTGCTGCCGCTGGCGCGCGGCGAGACGAAGGCCTCGGCCTATGCGTCGATCTACGCCGCCTACCTCGATCTGCAGCGGGCGATCCTGCACGATGGCTGGAAGCTCATCGCCTATCCGAAGGCCGGCGTGCTGCGCCTCTACCATGTGGCGAAGGATCCGCTCGAGCAGCACGACCTCGCCGCCGATCCCGCCCAGGCCGAACGTCGCCGCGCGTTGTTCGCCCAACTGCAGGAACGTCAGCGGCAGCTCGGTGATCCCCTTGAACTCCGTGCCGACTTTCCCGGGCTTTGATCTGCAATCCTGGCTTTCCTCCGCCGGCTGGCCGGCGTAACTTTGGCAGCCCGCGATGATTCAGCTCGACCACCTGACCATGCAGTACGGCGACCTGTGGGCGCTTGACGACCTCAGCCTGGAGGTGCGTCCGGGGGAATTGTTCGCCTTTCTGGGCCCGAACGGCGCCGGCAAAACGACGGCGATCCGGTTGCTC
>JAEYYS010000199.1 GCA_023428335.1 Verrucomicrobiota bacterium
CTGCGCGACGGCACCGAGTCGGCCTTCCCGAAGTCGGCCTTTGTCCTCGAATACGGCATGAAGGGCGGCGCCCTCGACCTCGAGAAGGAGACCATCCTCGGTTACTACCGCGCCCTGCCCGAGCCCGGCTTCCAGCTGCGCCGCCTGGCGTTGCGCAAGCGCGTGTACGTCTTTGGCGAGGCCGCCGAGCCGGCGCCCTTCGTCCGCGACATCTGCAACCCGGCCATCCACACCTGGGACGTCCGCAAGGCCGCCTGAGGTCCTCCGCCGCATTGCGCATCCACGGTTGCGGGACGCGGCGTTGCTTTTAATCTCCCCTCCCCACGCGCGGCCCGTCCGCCGTTTTACCCCATGAGCACCCACGTCAAACTCTACATTCCCGGTCCCGTCGAAGTTTCGCCCGCCACCTACGAGGCCATGTGCCAGCCGATGATCGGCCACCGCGGCAAGGGCTTCCAGGACCTCTATGCGGAGATCCAGCCGATGCTGCGCGAGCTGTTCGGCACGAAGCAGCAGGTTTTCCTCAGCACCTCCTCCGCCTGGGGCGTCATGGAGGGCAGCATCCGCAACCTGGTGAAGAAAAAGGTGCTCAACTGCTGCAACGGCGCCTTCTCCGACAAATGGCTCGACGTCTCCCGCCGCTGCGGCAAGCAGGCCGAGGCCTACCAGGTCGAGTGGGGCCAGCCCATCCTTGCCGAAGAGATCGACAAGCGTCTCGCCACCGGCGAGTTCGACGCGGTCACCTTCATCCACAACGAGACCTCGACCGGTGTGCTCAGCCCGATCGCCGAGATCGCCGCGCTGAAGAAGAAGTATCCGGACGTCATGTTCATCACCGACTCCGTTTCCGGCTTCACCACCGTGCCGGTGAACTTCGATGAACTCGGCCTCGACGTTCTGCTCACCGGCAGCCAGAAAGCCTTCGCCCTGCCGCCCGGCCTTGCCCTGTTCACCGCCTCCGAGGCAGCGATGGCGCGTGCAGCCACGGTGGACGACCGCGGCTACTACTTCGACTTCCTCGAATTCAAGGCCAACGGCGAGAAAAACATGACGCCGAGCACGCCCTGCATCAGCCTGATCTACGGCCTGCGCCATCAGCTGCTGCAGATGTTCGCCGAGGGTCTCGACAACCGCTACGCCCGTCACGCCCGCCTCAACGGCCTGGTGCACGACTGGGTGCGCCGCAACGGTTTCGAGTTCTTCGCCCCCGAGGGCTACCGCTCCAAGTCGCTCACCTGCGTGGCGAACAACAAGAACATCGATGTCGCGGCCTTCATCGCCCTGCTCAAGAAGAACCACAGCCTGATCATCGACGGCGGCTACGGCAAGCTCAAGGGCAAGACCTTCCGCATCTCCAACATGGGCGACGAAACCGATGCCAGCATCGGCGCCGTCATTGCCGCCTTGGACGACAGCCTCGCCAAGCTGTGAGGCTCCGGCCCCTCCGCCGCCGACCATGTCCTTCCGCCCCCCAGGCCAGTGTCCCGTGTGCGGCGAGTGGGTGCCGCGCGGCGCGCTTGCCTGCGACGGCTGCGGGGCCTGCGGCAAGTCCGGCTGGAAGCAGGATCCGGCCGACGGCCTCGACCTGCCCGACGAGGACTTCGATTATGACGACTTCGTCGCCCGTGAATTTGGCCAGGACAACCCACGACAGACACGTCCCTCACGGGAACAGCTCTGGCGCTGGGTCGGGCTTGCGGTTTTCCTCGCCCTCGTTCTCGGTTATCTGCTGTCCGCCCTGCGTTGAGCCGTCATGAGCGCCGAACCCATTGCCCTCATCGCCGGCAACGGCCTCTATCCGGAGACCTTTGCCGCCGCCGCCCGCCGCGCCGGCGTGACGCGCCTGGTCGCCGCCGCCTTCCTCGACGAAACCAAGCCCGAACTCGCCAGCCAGGTCGACGCCATCGAGTGGTTCCGCGTCGGCCAACTCGGCAAGATGATCGCCTTCTTCAAACGCGAGGGCATCCGGCGCGCGGTCATGGTCGGCCAGATCGCCCCGAAAAACCTCTTCGACCTGCGCCCCGACCTGCGCACCCTGCTGCTGCTCGCCCGCCTGCCCCGGCGCAACGCCGAAAGCCTGTTCGGCGGCATCGCCGATGAACTGGCCAAGGACGGCATCGAGCTGCTGCCGGCCACCACCTACCTCGAAGATCTCATGCCCGCGGCGGGGCATGTCGCCGGCCCATCGATCAAAAAACGCCGCTGGGACGATGCCCGCTACGGCTTCGAAATCGCCAAGGAAAGCAGCCGTCTCGACATCGGTCAGACCGTGGTCGTCAAAAACGGCACCGTGCTCGCGGTCGAGGCCTTCGAGGGCACCAACGAGGCGATCCAACGCGGCGGCAAGCTCGGTCGCGGCGGCGCCACCATGGTCAAGGTCTCCAAACCCCGCCAGGACATGCGTTTCGATGTGCCCGTGGTCGGCCCGGACACGATCCGCGTCGCCGCCGAAGCCGGCGTCGATGTCATCGCCGTCGAGGCCGGCAAGACCCTGCTGCTCGGCCTCGCCGAACTGCAGGCCGAATGCCAGACGCGCCGCGTCAGCCTGGTCGCCCTCTAACCTGCCGAGGCAGGGCCATCCCCGGCCTCAGGGGCAACCAGAATCCTGAACCTGGGGCAGGCATGCCCTGGCTCCGCCGATTCATTCCGGCGCCCTGAGACAGGGCGCCCTAGCAAGGCAGGGCTTTTTTTCACAAATCCGTGCTAATGTCTTGATTTGTTAGCCCAAAACCTGAAAAAATGAGCGCTTCCCGCCGAGGCGGGTCGAAACCACCCCCTGTTACCTCCAACCTTCTATGTTCCTCACCGCCCTCAAAGCCAAACTGGCCGTCATGGTGGCCGTCGCCGGTCTCAACACCGACGAGATGCCCGGCCTCAGCAAAGACATGCTGACCACCCTGGAAAACCTTGCCGCCGCCCAGAAATCGGCTGCGGAAGACCCGGGCAAGGGACCGGATGTCAACGCCTCCTTCAACGAAGCCCTCGCCAAGGTCAACGAACTGGCGCAGAAGGGTGACAAGGACGCCCAATACGCGCTCGCCCACTGGGGCGTGCTCAGCAACAGCAACCTCAATGAGGTGGTCGACCTGTACCGCAAGGCCGCCGCCCAGGGCCAGGTGCTCGCCAAGGCCGAACTCGCCCAGGTCCTGCTCCAGGCCGGCCAGCAGAACGAAGAGAACGTCAAGGAAGCCGTCAAACTGATCACCGAAGCCGAAGCGGCCGACAACAAGGTGGCCCGCCGCCTGCTCGCCCAGCTGCACCTCGGTGGTGTCGGCGGCGTCGAGCAGAGTCTCGACAAGGCCCGCACCCTGCTGGAAAAGGGCAGCGCCGCCGGCGATGGTGAGGCGACCCTCAACCTCAGCCAGCTCTATGCGGTCGGCGCCCCCGGCCTGCCGAAGGACGACAAGAAGTCGCTCGAGTACCTCATCAAGGCCAGCGAGCAGGAAAACGCCGTCGCCATGTCGACCTACGCCGCGCGCCTGTTCGACGGCGATCCCGAAGGCAGCGCCCAACTGGTGAAGAAGAACCCGGAACAGGCGATGAAGATGTTTGAAGACGCCGCCGCCAAGGGTTTCGCCGCCGCCAACCGCCTGCTTGGCGCCATTTATGAAAACGGCATGGGCGGCACTGCGCGCGACCTCAAGAAGGCCGTTGAGTACTACACCAAGGCCGCCAACGGCAACGACGCCCAGGCGCTGTTCCGCCTTGGCAACTACTTCGAAGCCGGCCTGACCCAGGGCGAAGGCGACAAGGCGGAGACGATCATCCAGAAAAACGACAAGAGCGCGCTCGACCTCTACCGTCTGGCCGCCCAGAACAACCTGCCCGAGGCTTTCTACAACGTCGGCGTGTACTACGAAACCGGCACGGTGGTCGACAAGGACCCGGCCAAGGCCTACACCTTCTTCCTGCGCGCCGCCAACAACGGCCTGGCTCCCGCCCAGTTCCGTCTCGCCGGCCTCTACCAGAGCGGCAACGGTGTCGCCCAGGACGTGGTCGCCGCCAAGGCCTGGTACCAGATGGCTGCCGACCGCGGCAACGCCGCCGCGCAGCTTGCGCTCGGCCAGATGTACGAAGCCGGCATCGGCGGCGGTGGCCCGCAGCCGGAAGCGGCCGCCCAGCAGTACAGCAACGCCGCCGCTCAGGGCGTGCCGCTCGCCATGCTGCGCCTCGCCAGCCTCGCCGAGCGCGGCCTCAACACCGCCAAAAACCAGCCCGACCTGTCGCGCGCCCTCGCCTGGGCCGACATGGCGGTCGACGCCTCCAACAAGGCCGAGCTCGCCGTCAAGTATCGCGACGAACTGAAGGCGAAGATGAAGGCCGACCAGATCGCCGAGGCGAAGAAGATCTATGACACGATGAAAAAGTCGGCCAGTGACGCCTCCGCCGCCCCGGCTCCCGCCCGCTGAAAAAGTTTGTCAAAAATCGCTTGTCAATTCAGGCGACGAAGCTAATCTCCGGCTCCCCAAAACAGGGGAGCCGGTTTTCTTTTCCGGGGCATTAGCTCAGTTGGTAGAGCGTCTCAATGGCATTGAGAAGGTCAGCGGTTCGAATCCGCTATGCTCCACCAAACCGCGCGCCTGCGAACAGGCCCGTTGACAAGGAAACCAACTACGGCTTTGCATTTGCCCCCGCCCGCGGCGATGACTTGACCGCCACCCCAACCCGCAACGCAAGCCCGTGAGTTCCTCGCATTCCCCTGAGCCCAAGAAGAAGAAGTCCCTGCTGGGCCACCTGAAGGCAGGCCTGAAAAAAGTCATCGGCCTCGGCGGTGCCAAGAAAAAGGACAAAACGCCGGCGAAGGAAAAGCCCGCCGAGCAGGTCCATCACGCCGCCAAGATGCATCCGCATCCGCGCCCGCCCCAATCCGGTGGCGAACGCCGGCCGCGCGGTCCGAAACCCGTCGCCGACGAGGCGCGCGGCGAACGCCCGGCCCGGCCGCCGCGCCGCGAGGGCGACAGGCC